>NZ_VMMF01000021.1:0-47707 GCF_013277075.1 Streptococcus sp. 959 | reverse complement strand
CTGGACTTCTTCATACAATTTTTTAAGCATTCTATTCCCCTTTCTGTTTACAGTCTAACAAATCAAGAAGCTAATTGGGTTCATTTCATCCATTCTACACCCTTTACTGCCTCAACTGCACAAAAAAGAGAGGTCCTGCCTCTCTTAGGGTTATAATTCTGCAATTTGGTTTAAGTTTACTTCTGCTACTGTGTCATTACCAAACATAGAGATAATCATCTTCACTTTATTGTTATCAATCTCTGTAATTTTACCAGTATAGTCTGCAAAAGCACCATCAATAATACGTACGGTTTGACCAACCTCAACATCGAAATCAAATTCTTGAACAGTTTGTCCCATAGATACCAAAATGTCACGAATTTCTTGTTCCAATAATGGAGTTGGTTTCGATCTGTTCCCGTGTGATCCGACAAATCCTGTTACATTTGGTGTGTTTCGAACGACAAACCAAGCTTCATCTGTCATGACCATTTCTACAAGAACATAACCTGGAAAGCGATTTTCTTCTATTTCTTTTCTCTTTCCATTTTTTTCAACTTGCACTGTTTGTGTTGGAATTTCAACGCGTAGAATATTATCCAACATATTGTAGGTTTGTGCACGTTGTAATAGATTTTCTTTTACCTTATTTTCATAACCAGAATAAGTTTGTAAAACAAACCACCCTTTATCAAAACTATCCATGATATTTCCTTTCATAAATAGAAGATCTCTAGAGTAAATAACTCCACTAACCTTCTAAAAAATGTTAATAAATCGAATCAAACCTGAAACAATCAACTGGTCAAAAATGTAAATAATTACTACAAAGAAAGCAGTGTATTCCATGATAGAACGAAAATCTCTCCAGCTTTCCTTGCGAGTTGGCCATGTTGTGTCTTTAAGAAGTCTAAAAATATCTCCAATAAAACGCATCGCTCTCTCCTATCTCGTTTCTCTGTGTGTAGTGTACTTGCCACAATGCTTACAAAATTTATTTACTTCTAGTCGTGTAGGCTTGGGGTTTCCGCTGATCTTGATTGAATAGTTTCTCGAACCACAAACCGCACAAGCTAGGCTTGCTTTTTTTAATGCCATAACGCCTCCATCTTATCTATTATAACAAGAAAGCTAGGCTTTGACAAGCATCTTAGCGAAATAGATTGACTACCGAATCCCATATTGTTTGAGCCTTTTCCTTAATCTTCGCATCCGAGATAGCCCGACTAGCCTCATCTACTAGATTTTGTGCACGACCTCGAATATCAGACAAATTATCATCTGTCTGGCTATTATCATTGGTTTGTACTTGTCTTTTTGTATTAGCTGGTGCAATTCCGTTTTTCTTATATGCATTTTCAACTGTAAAGGTACTGCCTGGGGTATAGGGTAAAATGGTATTTGCAATGTTTCTAAAGACATGAGCTGCACCATTTGAAGTAGATCCTGCTAGATAGTGATTTTCATCAGTGGTCGGAAAACCAAGCCAGTGACTAATCACTACATCCGGAGTATAGCCAATTACCCACTGGTCACTTGTGTATTCAGGATTAAAAACAGCTTCAGTTGTCCCAGTTTTCCCTGCCATAACATAGTCTGCAGGAGATGAACTTATACCTGTTCCATTTGTGAATGTCCCCAACATCATACTGGTCATCTTATCAGCTACAGACTTATCAATCACCCGTTTTTGTGAATTTTTATGGCTTGCAATAACCTGTCCACTAGCATTTTCAATTCTACTAATAAAGTGAGCTTCAGGCATTAAACCTTCATTGGCAAAGGCAGCATATGCTTGAGCCATTTGCAGAGGGTTGGTTTCAACACCACTTCCCAAAGCAACACCAAGAACACGGTCTACCTTATCCATGTTGAGTCCAAATTTTTCTCCTGCCTCAAAAGCCTTGTCAACGCCCAAATCATTAACAGTGGCAACAGCAGGCAGATTAAGTGATTCTGCCAAGGCTTGATACATAGGAACTTCTCGACTCGTTTTAATCCCTGCATAGTTATCAACCTTATAGCTGTTATACTGCATCGTATGGTTATCCAACTGCTTGTTCAAAGCCCAACCTGCCTCAACTGCTGGCGTATAAACAACTAAAGGCTTAATTGTAGAGCCAGGGCTACGTTTTGATTGGGTTGCATAGTTGAAATTACGGAATCCAGTTTTATCATTGTCAGCAACCTGACCGACAACCCCACGAACTCCCCCTGTTTTCGGTTCGAGAGCTACACTTCCTGATTGGACGAATGTTCCATCTTCTGCCCTCGGAAATAGTGAGGTGTTTTCATAGACAACCTGCATATTTGCTTGGTAGTTTTGATCCAGCTCTGTGTAAATACGGTAGCCATTATTTACGATTTCTTCCTCTGTTAGATTATACTTAGAAACGGCTTCATTAACCACCGCATCAAAATAAGAGGGGTAACGGTAATCTGAAATTTTTCCTTCATACTTATCTTGCAATTGCGAAGTCATATTAATTCCTGCAGCCTCGGTTTCTTGATTTTTATCAATATAACCCGCTGCAACCATATTTTGCAAAACAGTATCGCGACGGTTGGTAGAATCCTCTACAGAATTCAAAGGATTATACAGCTCCGGCCCTTTGAGCATGCCTGCCAGAGTAGCAGCTTGATCCAGACTCACTTCAGATGCAGAAACTCCAAAGTATTTCTTACTCGCATCTTCTACACCCCACACACCATTTCCAAAATAGGCGTTATTAAGGTACATGGTTAGGATCTGATCTTTGCTATATTTTTTAGTCAATTCTAAAGCCAAGAAAAATTCTTTTGCTTTTCTCTCAACAGTTTGATCCTGTGACAAATAGGCGTTTTTAGCCAGCTGTTGGGTAATAGTAGAACCACCACCTGAACGTCCAGCAGTGACAATAGCCAAGAAGAAACGGCCATAGTTAATCCCGTCATTTTTATAGAAAGAACGGTCTTCTGTCGCAATAACGGCATTCTGCAAATTTTTACTGATGTCAGTCAGCTCAACGTAGGTTCCCTTTTGACCAGACAAGGCACCAGCCTCTTTTTCTTCACGGTCAAAAATGATAGTCCGAGTTTTCAAGGCATTTTGCAAATCGTTAACATTGGTTGACTTGGCTACAGCAAACAAATAGGTTCCGACTAGCAAGCCTGCACTCAAACCTAGTATAAGAATAATCTTTGTCAGATGATAGCGACGCCAGAATTTTCGCATTGGACCCACTTGGGCTAATTTTTTTCGATCACTACGAGAGCGACGCAAGCTAGTCGAATCAGAATCCTCTAGTTCACTTGTTTCTTTTTTAAAAAGAGAAAGAAATTTCTCAAATAATTTATCTAATTTCATGCGTTTATTTTATCATCTTCATCATAGGAAGACAAGAATTTAGTAATTTCCTATCCAAATAGGACTTTTTTTGTTACAATATCTGTATGCAATTCACATTTACATTACCCGCCTCTTTGCCTCAAATGACGGTCAAGCAATTACTAGAGGAACAACTCCTCATCCCTAGAAAAATCCGTCATTTTTTGAGAATCAAGAAACATATTTTGATAAATCAAGAAGAAGTTCACTGGAACGAGATGGTGAAGCCTGGAGATGTTTGCCAGTTGACATTTGACGAGAAAGATTATCCCAAAAAGACAATCCCTTGGGGCAACCCAGACTTAGTTCAGGAAGTTTATCAAGACCAACACTTGATTATTGTACACAAACCTGAGGGGATGAAAACACACGGTAACCAACCAAACGAAATTGCTCTTCTTAACCATGTCAGTGCCTACGTTGGCCAGACATGTTATGTCGTTCATCGTCTAGACATGGAAACTAGCGGTTTAGTTCTTTTTGCTAAAAATCCTTTTATCCTACCTATTCTCAATCACTTATTGGAGAAAAAAGAGATTTCTAGGGAATATTGGGCACTTGTTTGCGGAAATATCAACAGTAAAGAGCTTGTTTTCAGAGACAAAATCGGACGTGATCGCCATGATCGCAGAAAACGAATAGTTGATACAAAAAATGGGCAATATGCTGAAACACAGGTAAGCAGATTAAAGCAATTTCCAAACAAAACAGCTCTTGTCCGTTGCAAGCTAAAGACAGGGCGAACCCATCAGATTCGTGTGCACCTTTCGCATCACAATCTTCCTATCCTAGGCGACCCTCTCTATAATAGCAAAGAAAAATCAAGTCGACTTATGCTTCATGCCTTTCGACTGTCCTTTACCCATCCGCTTACATTAGAGAAATTAAGCTTCACTACTCTTTCAGATACTTTTGAAAAAGAATTAAAAAAAAATGGATGATTGCGTCATCCATTTTTCCACATAAGAAAAGCAAGACCAAGAGGCCTTGCTTTTTATCGACTCAAGAATTATTTAGCGATTTTTGCGAAGTATTCAAGAGTACGAACAAGTTGTGCAGTGTATGACATTTCATTGTCGTACCATGATACAACTTTAACCAATTGTTTACCGTCAACGTCAAGAACTTTAGTTTGAGTTGCGTCAAACAATGAACCGTAAGACATACCTACGATATCTGAAGATACGATTGGATCTTCTGTGTAACCGTATGATTCGTTTGAAGCTGCTTTCATAGCTGCGTTCACTTCATCAACAGTAACGTTCTTTTCAAGAACTGCTACCAATTCAGTAACTGATCCAGTTGGAGTTGGAACGCGTTGTGCAGATCCGTCAAGTTTACCGTTCAATTCTGGGATTACAAGACCGATAGCTTTTGCAGCACCAGTTGAGTTAGGAACGATGTTTGCAGCACCAGCGCGAGCACGGCGAAGGTCACCACCACGGTGTGGTCCGTCAAGGATCATTTGGTCACCAGTGTAAGCGTGGATAGTAGTCATCAATCCTTCAACAACACCAAAGTTGTCTTGAAGAGCTTTAGCCATTGGAGCCAAGCAGTTTGTAGTACATGAAGCACCTGAGATAACTGTTTCAGTACCGTCAAGAACATCGTGGTTAGTGTTAAATACAACTGTTTTAACGTCGTTTCCACCAGGAGCAGTGATAACAACTTTTTTAGCTCCACCTTTAAGGTGTTTTTCAGCTGCTTCTTTCTTAGCAAAGAAACCAGTAGCTTCAAGAACGATTTCTACACCGTCAGTAGCCCAGTCGATTTGTTCTGGATCACGTTCAGCAGAAACTTTAACGAATTTACCGTTAACTTCGAATCCACCTTCTTTAACTTCAACAGTACCGTCGAAACGACCTTGAGTTGTGTCGTATTTCAACAAGTGTGCAAGCATAACTGGATCTGTAAGGTCGTTGATGCGTGTAACTTCAACACCTTCTACGTTTTGGATACGACGGAAAGCAAGACGACCGATACGTCCGAAACCGTTAATACCAACTTTAACTACCATTAGTGATTTCCTCCTTATGAAAATCATGAAATTTTTATTGTGAAAAGAGTAACTTGAATCACTACAAATCACCTTTCAACAAACCTATTATATAACTATTTAAGTTTAATTGCAAGTACGGGCGTTGTTTTTTGTCTACACCTCACTTATTTTTCTTTCTTCTCTAAAAGCCTATACTGCTGTCTTTCTTTATCTACATAGTCATTCCCCACTTTTCTTTTGAGATAAAAATCTAAAATAGAAAGCTAAAATTTATTTTCGATACCCCTATTTCACAAAAAAGAGACAGGAAATTCCTGCCTCTAGGCTGATAAACGATTATTTACGACGTCCTGGACGTTCTGCATAACCATAGTAAGCATCTTCCATGATTTCTTCCATGTCAGCTACCATTGGCAAGCGTGGGTTAGCAGGTGAACATTGATCTTCATAAGCAAACAAGGCAATTTCATGCAAGCTGTCTTTCCAAGCTTTTTCATCAATTCCTTGATCCTTGAAGTTCATCTTGATACCTACTGCAACACCAAGTTCGTAAACAGCTTTAGCGTATGCTTCAACTGCTTCTTCTGGAGTTGAGTGAGGCAAGCCAAGCATTCTAGCAATATCTTGGAATTTCTCATCAGCTTTCCAGTAGTTGTATTTAGGCCATGTAGTAGTCTTAGATGGACGAGTTCCGTTGTAACGGATAACGTATGGAAGCAAGATAGCGTTTGTACGTCCGTGAACAGTATGGTGAACTGCACCGATCTTGTGGGCCATTGAGTGGCTCATACCAAGGAAGGCATTGGCGAAGGCCATACCTGCCATTGTAGAAGCGTTATGCATTTTCTCACGTGCTTCTGGGTCAGCTGTCTTAACAGATTTTTCCAACCATTCAAAGACAAGTTTGATTGATTGAAGCGCAATACCGTCTGTATAGTCGTTAGCAAAGTTTGAAGTGTAGGCTTCAGTCGCGTGTGTCAAGACGTCCATACCTGTGTCAGCAGTAATAAAATCTGGAACTGATTCAACCAAAGCAGGGTCAACAATGGCAATAGTTGGTGTCAATGAGTAGTCAGCCAATGGATATTTGCGGTTATTTTTCTTATCAGAGATAACGGCAAATGGTGTTACTTCTGAACCAGTACCTGAAGTTGTTGGGATACCGATGTACTTCGCTTTCTTACCAAGTGATGGGAAGCGGAAGGCGCGTTTACGGATATCCATGAATTTTTGAACCAAGTCACGGAAGTCGATTTCTGGTTGTTCGTAGAAGAGCCACATAACTTTCGCTGCGTCCATTGGAGAACCACCACCAAGAGCGATAATTGTATCTGGTTCAAATGCTCTCATCACTTCAGTACCACGTTCTACAGTTGTGATATCTGGATCTGGTTCAACATCTGAGAAAACTTGGACAGTTACACGGTTGCTACGTGCGTTCAATTGGTCGATAATACGTTGAACGAAACCAAGTTTTTCGATTGATTTGTCCGTAACGATCATAACGCGTTCAATATCTTCACATGTTTGAAGGTATTGGATAGAATTACGTTCGAAGTAAATTTTTGAAGGAACTTTAAACCATTGCATATTATTTCTACGTTTCCCTACTTTCTTGATGTTTAGGAGGTTAATAGCGCTCACGTTATCCCCAACAGAGTTGCGTCCGTATGAACCACATCCAAGTGTCAATGATGGGATGAAAGCATTGTAAACGTCACCGATACCACCGAAAGTAGATGGAGAGTTCCAGATAATACGCATAGCTTTGATTTCTGTACCAAAGCGTTTAGCAAGAGCTTCATCTTTTGTATGGATAGCTGCTGAGTGACCAAGTCCGTTAAACTCAACCATTTGACGAGCTTTTGTAAGACCATCTTCTGTATCTTCAGCTTTCAATACAGCGATTACTGGTGACAATTTTTCACGAGTCAGTGGTTCTTTTGGCCCTACTTCCTCACATTCTGCCGCCAAGATGTTTGTTCCTTCTGGAACGCTGAATCCCGCTTGTTCTGCAATCCATGCTGCTGGTTTACCAACAATGTTTGCATTTAGTTTAGCACCAGCACAGTTTTTGCTGTTTGCTTTCACACCAAAACAGAATTCTTCAAGAAGTGCTTTTTCTTTTTTGTTTACAAAGTAAGTGTGGTATGATTTGAATTCTTCTACAAATTCATCATACACTTCTTTATCAATGATAACCGCTTGTTCTGATGCACAGACCATCCCATTATCAAATGATTTAGACATCACGATGTCATGAGCAGCTTGACGAAGGTCAGCAGATTTTTCTACATAGGCAGGAACGTTCCCGGCACCTACCCCAAGAGCTGGTTTCCCACATGAATATGCCGCTTTAACCATGGCATTACCACCAGTTGCAAGGATAGTCGCAACACCTTCGTGGTTCATAAGTGCTCCAGTTGCTTCCATAGATGGCTCTGTAATCCATTGAACACAGTTTTCAGGTGCTCCAGCTGCGATAGCGGCATCACGAACAATTTGTGCTGCGTGAGCTGATGATTCTTGAGCTGATGGATGGAAAGCAAACACGATTGGATTACGTGTTTTCAAAGCAACCAATGATTTGAAAATCGCTGTTGAAGTTGGGTTGGTTGTTGGAGTGACACCACAGATTACACCAACAGGTTCAGCAATCTTCGTCAAGCCTGTAATTGGATCATCTTCGATAACTCCAACTGTTTTAACTCCACGCATATTGTTCACTACATGTTCACAGGCAAATAGATTTTTCGTTGCCTTATCTTCAAATACCCCACGACCAGTTTCTTCAACTGCATGTTGTGCAAGTATACCATGCGCGTTAAGTGCTGCAACCGAAGCTTTTGCCACAATATAGTCAACTTGTTCTTGGTTCAACTTGCGCATCTCATCAAGCGCAACCAAGGCTTTTTTCACGAGACCATCGACATGCTTTTCAGCAGCAAGTTGTTTTTCCTCAGGTGTTACTGTTTTTTTATCAGCCATATTATCCTCCATAGCCTTTAAGGATTTTATCCTTTGTTAATTTTTTCACAAGTTTATTATAACTCTTTTTTTATGTTTTGTAAACAGTTTCATAAACATTTCACAAAGAATTTTTGCGACATTGTGAAATTACTCTCAAATACGTTATAGTATCAACTTTTGACTAGATGATTGTGAAATAACAACAAAAATTTTTTTATTTCACAAACCTAACAAACACATAGAAGGCGCTTTCTTGTTTTTTGTAAAAAAACCTCCATGTCAGGAGGCTTTATTTTTGTTGAAAAACGCCTTGTTTAAAAGTCCCTTCATAAACGACTTCTTGTTCTGTTGTTAGTTTTCCTTTTCCTTCAGCTTGACCATTTACAAAATCACCTTCGTAGGTCCAACCTTCTTTGGATTGAAAGGTACCTTTTCCGTTGAAGGCTCCATTGTTGAAACCACCCGTATATTGGTCTCCATTTTGAAAGGTGATAGTACCTTGTCCATTCATTTTACCACGGACAAGACTGCCATCATAAACAATCGTTTCATTATCGAGTTTTAAGACACCTTTCCCGGGAATATTGAGAAAAAAGACTAGTACCGCACAAAAAACAATCGTTACTGCTGCTAAAATCTCTAAATGAGAACGACTCAGATAGACATGATATTTCCCATAGAAATTCTTAAGATTTTCCATCTTCACTCTCCTCTAAGCGTTCTAGCCACACTTGACAGCCCTCTTGAACACGCTGATAAGTTTCTTCAAAATCCCCTGTATACCAAGGATCCGGAACACTTTCAGATGCAAATGAGTAAATCTTATCTTGACAGTCTATTGGACACATCTGACGTAAATCAGAAACATTTGAATCGTCCATTCCGATAATATAATCAAAGGCTTCAAAATCTTCCTTACTAATCTGAAGCGATGTCTTGTTCTTGTCATAAGGAATCTGATACTGTTGAAAAATTCCCTGAGTACCCTTATGAATCGGATTGCCATGTTCCCAAGAGGAAGTTGCTCGACTTTGGATTTCGTAACTATCTGTCATTGATTTCATAACAAACTCGGCCATAGGACTGCGGCAAATATTTCCCAGACAGACAAAGACTAGTTTTTTCATCCCATTTCCTTTCTTCTATAGAAAAACGGGAGTTAGTGATCCCGTCTTATTTTTCAATTGCGCCTTCTAGTGAAGCTGTTTCTTTCAGCGGTAATACTGTCTTAATAGCAGCTAGTTCAAAAGTCAAGTAAACTCCATCTACATCAAGAACAATCGTTCTTTTCTCCGTATCTACTTCATCAACTGTTCCGTAAAGTCCACCGATTGTAATAACTTCATAGCCTTTTTGTAGTTTATTTAAGCTTTCCATACGTTTTTGTGCTTGTTTCTTTTGAGAGCGTTGCATAAAGAACATCAAGCCCAACATCGCTACAAGCATAATCACAAATGTTAAATTTGGACTAATATTTTCCATAGTATTTTCTCCTTTGTCTTTTACATAGGACTACTATATCAAATTTCAGCTACTTTTACAAGATTGTACCTTGCTTTTCTAGTAAGAAAAAACCAGAGCTTGCGCTCTGATTCTTAGGATTATTTCAAGTCTTGAACGACTTTTACAAGATTTTCTACAGTAAAGCCATATTCTGCCAATACTTTTGGTGCTGGGGCAGAGGCTCCGAAGGTATCAATACCAAGAACTGCACCATCTAGTCCAACATATTTGTACCAGTTTTGACTTGCACCCATTTCGACTGCAACACGACGGCGAACTGCATTTGGAAGAATTTCTTCCTTGTATGCTGCATCTTGTTTATCAAAGACATCTGTAGATGGCATGCTGACTACGCGGACTTTTGCGCCTTGACTAGCCAATTCTTTAGCAGCTGAGACAGCAAGATTGACCTCTGAACCTGTTGCAATCAAGATGGTATCAAAGTCTGCTGCATTTTCATAGACAACATAGGCACCTTTTGCAACCTTGTCAAAGTCTGTTCCCTCTTCGACAGTCAAGTTTTGACGGGTCAAGACAAGGGCAGTTGGTGTTTTCTCACTTGTCACTGCAAGGTACCAAGCTGCTTGCGTTTCACGCGCATCTGCTGGACGGAAAACATTTAGATTTGGCATAGCACGAAGACCTGCTAAATGCTCAACTGGTTCGTGCGTTGGACCGTCTTCCCCAACCGCGATTGAATCGTGGGTAAAGACATAAGTCACAGGAAGACCTTGCAAAGCTGACAAGCGGACAGCTGCCTTCACATAGTCAGAGAAGACGAAGAAAGTTCCACCGTATACACGAAGTCCACCGTGAAGGGCCATCCCGTTCAAGATCGTTCCCATTGCAAATTCACGAACACCAAACTGAATGTTACGGTTCAAGCGATTAGCATCGTCTTGAAGTCCGTCAGTCTTGATATAAGTCATGTTTGAGTGAGCTAGGTCAGCTGATCCACCCAAGAAAGTTGGCAACTTAGCAGCTACAACATTCAAAGCATCTTGGCTTGAATTACGAGTTGCTTGAGAGAAGCCATTTTCTAATGCTGGGAAGTCTGCTGGAGTCACTTCAACTGGATCACATCCATCAATAATGGCTTCTACTTCTGCAGCCAATTCTGGATGCGCTTCTTTATAGTCAGCAACTAATTTTGTCCAAGCTTCATAAGCTGATGCACCACGGTCTGCAACATGTTCTTTGAAATCAGCATAAACTTGTTCTGGGATTTCAAATGGTTCATAGTCCCAACCGAGAGCTTGACGAGTTGCTGCAGTCTCATCTGCTCCAAGAGGGGCACCATGTACGGCATTGGTTCCTTGTTTGTTTGGAGAACCGTATCCAATAACAGTCTTCACTTCAATCAATGATGGTTTGCCTGAAGCTTTTGCTGTTTCGATAGCAGCATGGATTGCTTCCAAGTCTGTTCCATCTTCAACCAAGGCAGTATGCCAACCATAGGCATTGTAACGGTCACGAACGCTTTCTGTAAAGGAATCCTTTGTCTCACCATCCAAGTTGATGTCATTTGAATCATAAAGAACAACCAACTTGTCTAGTTTTTGCAAACCTGCGTATGAAGCTGCCTCGCTTGAGACACCTTCCATCAAGTCTCCATCTCCACAGATAACGTAAGTATAGTGGTCAAAGATATTGTAGCCTTCACGGTTATACTTAGCTGCCAAGAAACGTTCTGCCTGGGCAAAACCAGTGGCAGTTGAAATACCTTGCCCTAGAGGACCTGTTGTAGCATCAATCCCTGCTGTATGACCAAATTCTGGGTGACCTGGTGTTTTTGAACCCCACTGACGGAAGCTCTTAATCTCATCCATGCTAACATCTTCAAAACCAGAAAGGTGAAGAAGGGCATAAAGAAGCATTGAACCATGACCTGCTGAAAGAATAAAGCGGTCGCGGTTGATCCAGTTTGGTTGAGCTGGATTGATACGAAGTTGTTTTGTAAAGAGGCTGTAAGCCATCGGAGCTGCTCCCATAACCACACCTGGGTGACCTGAGTTGGCTTTGTTGATAGCGTCAATACCTAGGAAACGAATTGCATTAACAGATAGATTTGACATAGAATTTCCTTTCTATTTGAGGTGATTATTGAATCACACATTCTATTTTACTATTATATGAAAATTATCCGTATCATGCAACATACGGATAACCTCCAAAGAATATTTTTATATTATAGCAAAGCTTTAAATTGAATGTTAGAGTCTTGTTCAAAACAATCATCAAAACCACGTGGATGATGGTATTCTACTAAGTGTTGATCTTGAGGATAAGTGTACTTACCGCCGACTTCCCAGATAAATGGATGGAAATCGTATTGCAAGCGATCTTTTCTCATTTTCCAAAGTTCTAGAATCTCATTAGTAGAAGCCATGAAGTTAGACCAGATATCATAGTGAACTGGGATAATGACTTTGGTACGCAGATTTTCTGCCATACGAAGAAGGTCGATAGATGTCATTTTATCTTGGATACCTACCGGATTTTCACCATAGTTATTCAAAGCAACATCAATTTTAAAGTCTTTACCATGTTTTGCAAAATAGTTTGAGAAGTGAGAATCTGCACCATGATAGATGGTTCCACCTGGTGTTTCAAAGATATAGTTAACAGCCTTTTGAGCCATTTCTTCATCTGTAACAGCTAAGCCAGCAAGTTCACCGCCTGTCTCATCAGCACCGTTCACTGGAAGAGTTACCAAGCAAGTACGGTCAAATGATTCTACTGCATGAATCTTCATATCTTTTAATTCGATAGTGTCACCTGGTTTAACAACGATGATACGTTCTTTTGGAACACCCCATCCTTCCCAGATTCGTCCACAGTGGTAAGGACCGATAAACTTAACATGCTCTAACTTAGGATTGTTGAGAATTGCTGCAGCTGTGTATGGGTCGATATGATCACTATGGAAGTGTGAAACTAAGTAATAGTCTAGTTCGTTGATAGCAAATGGATCGATAACCATTGGCTGAACACGCAAGTTTGGTTGCAACTTACGAACACCTGCCATATTTGCCATTTGGTGCCCACGAACCATATCTTTCACTTTTTGGGTTGATTTTCCACGGTTTGACCAAAGGTCCATGACAACGTTAGCACCACCTGGTGTCTTAATCCAAGTACCACAGTTGCCTAGCCACCACATGGCAAAGTTGCCTTCAGGTACGACTTCTTCTTCGATTTCTTCGTTCAACCATGTTCCCCACTCTGGGAAAGTAGCTAAAATCCATGACTCTCTTGTAATTTCTTTGACGTTTGGCATATGTTGCCTCCTTTGGATATAATTGTTATCTTTGAGATTAGTATACCACCCTTCAAAATACTAAAAAAGACCAAGAAAAACACAGGTTTGTGTTCATCATTGGACTGTCCTTCAAATATCTTCCAAAAAAGCTTGAACTACTATTTCTTGATTTATAAGTGTTTGAACCTCTTCTTGGAACTTACTAGCCAACTTGCTGTCTACAATATAAGACGAAATAAGACTGGAAAGATTTTCACTGAAACTTTTGCTCTCATTACGAAATATATTGTGTTTAAGATAGTCTAGCATTTTCAAAATATCTTCTGCTTCAAGGATAGGATTAACTCTTAAAATTGGAAATCTGCTATCCAAATCATCATTAGTAGTAATCACTACATCAACTTGTGCAATATCTTCCACACTCTTAAATTGTTCTGTTGTAAATACAGTGCCAATTTGCTCATTTGGAAAATAAAGTTTGCATTGTTTCAGCAAAAGTCTCGAAACCGCAACACCTTCATCACAAACGAGATAAACTTTTTTCATATTTTTTTGAGACGATGGTGTATACTTTAAAAATCCTCCAATATGAATCGTCAAATAGGCAATATCATCGTCTGTTAGCCGGATAAACCATGCTCCTTCTAAAATTTCCGCAGATTTTCTAGTGACTAAAAATAATTCTCCATACTTGGATCGAATTTGTTTTGTTAGAGGATTTTTAGAAAAAATACCGTAAGTCTTTCTAAATAACAAGGCTTTACAGTGGATCATCAAATTTCGTAATAAATCATCCTTGTTCTCAATCTCCATTCGGATTTGTGATTCAAAATACCAGATAAATTCTTCTAAAGCAAGTTTTAATTGCCGAAAATCATCACTTTCTGCATGAATATCCAAATCTTTACGATAGGAGAGGAGAAGAACAGCTACAAGAGAAACTTCAAGTTCTGACAAAGAAATTTCAAACTTTTGAAACAACCGTTCTCCTAATTTCTTAGACACCTGATACTCTATTCTTTTTCTTATCAAAGAAAATTCTTTCTCTATATCCTGATGTCTTTCTTGATACTGTTCAACATTATGACAGCTTAACAGCAAATAAGGTAGAACCTGCAACATAAAAGTTACTTCATGATGGTTTATTTTCTTCCCTAAATCTTGTTCAACTAAAGGAACCTGTTCCTTAAAAAATTGGTTCATTTCAACAGAAAGCAAACACTCATCATCTAACCTCTCTTTCATCTTATCTTCTAAAATAGATACAAAAGTGGCATTTTCTTCCATAAAAATATGATATAGAAGCGATTGAAGATACTGAATTTTATTAAGAGGGTGGGCATGAAGGTGGTATCCCTGTGACTTGCTCACTTGCAAGGTCACCTGATATTGTTCCAAAGTTAGTTGATAACGAATACTATTCAAATCATTGAGAACAGTATTCCTAGATACCTCTGTTAACTCCATCAATTTTTCAATCGTAATACGTTCTTTAGAAATACCTATCCATAATAACATTATCATCATACGTTCATGCGCACTCATGATATAATCGTACGAATCTACTTCCGATAATAGTTCACAACAAGCATCTCTCTGCTCTTCCGTTAAGTGAATACCAATTCGTGGAATACTAATGATGTGAAGCGCCTCGTCACCAAGAGCAGCATTGATTTTGTCAATGTGATAATAAATTTTCCTTCTTGACTCTTTCAAATCTTTCGAAATCGCCATAATCGTTTTGGGCGTTTCTTGATCCATCAAATATTGAAGCAAATCACAACTTGCCTTATCCAGTACCATATTTCATACTCCTCTATCAATCAACTGCCTTGAAAACAACTTTATAATAGTATCACATTCACTAACGCATTTCAATTATCAACAGTAGTCTCTTAATAACGAATACTTACAATTACAAAAGCGAGGCTTGGATCGAAAGGTCCTAGCCTCTTTTCAATTCAATTTCTTATTTCTTTTGACCGTAATAAGCATTTGGTCCATGCTTACGTTGGTAGTGTTTTTCTAGAATGTACTGGGGAGCAGGTTCAACTCTTGGATTGATTTGTTCTGTAAAGCGATTCATCTTTGATACTTCCTCTAATACGACAGAGTGATAAACAGCATTCTCTGGATTTTTGCCCCAGGTGAATGGACCGTGATTGCGTACAACAATACCTGGTACTTCAACAGGATTGAGACCACGACGCTCAAATTCTTCTACGATAACCAAGCCAGTATCTTTTTCATAGGCCACTTCTACTTCGTCCTTGGTCAAACTACGGGCGCAAGGGATTGAACCGTAGAAATAATCTGCATGGGTTGTTCCGTAGAAAGGAATATCGCGTCCAGCTTGAGCCCAACCAACTGCTTCTGTCGAATGGGTGTGGACCACACTACCAATTTCTGACCAAGCCTTATATAACTGCACATGAGTTGGAAGATCAGAAGATGGTCTTAAATCCCCTTCTAGGACCTTACCATCTAGATCAGTCACCACCATGTTTTCAGGTGTCAATTCGTCATAGTCTACGCCTGATGGTTTGATAACAATGACACCTAGTTCGCGATTAACTTCAGATACATTACCCCAGGTAAATTTGACAAGTCCATGTTTCGGTAATGATTGATTGGCATCACAGACTCGTTTACGCATAGCATTGATTACTTGATTCATCTTACATCAAACCTGCTTTCTTAATTAGTGGATAGAGAAAAGCTTGGGCCTCTTGAATGGCTGCGCGTGTTTCTTCTACAGTTTCACAATTTTCAGACCACATTTCGATTAGGAAAGGACCATTATAATTGGTTTGCTTTAAAATATCGAAAGCTTCTTCCCATTTGACACAACCTTGCCCAAAAGGTACATCTCGGAACTGCCCCTTTGAACTTTCTGTCACTGCATAAGTATCCTTGAGATGGAGAGCTGCGATAGCATGGTGACCTAGATAGAACTCACTATAGACATCATTATGCCATGCAGACACATTCCCAATATCTGGATATACAAAAAGGTAGGGAGAGTCAACATCCTTTTCTACAGCCAAGTATTTTTCGATACTATTGATAAAAGGATCATCCATAATTTCAATAGCAAGTACCACCTGAGCTTCTTCAGCCCAGTCACAGGCTTTTCTCAAATTTTTGATAAAACGTTGGCGTGTCTGGGGTGACTTTTCCTCATAGTAAACGTCGTAACCAGCTAATTGAATCGTACGAACTCCCAAATCCTGAGCTAATTCGATACATTTTTTCATGAGTTCCAGAGATTTTTCCTCTAGAACTGGATCATTTGATCCCAATGGGTAACGACGATGTCCTGAAAAACAGATAGAAGGAATACGAACACCAGTTTCATAAATCGCTTTGACAACTTCCAAGCGCTCTTCCTTGCTCCAGTCCAGTCTTGCTAAACGCTCGTCACGTTCATCAATAGACATCTCGACAAAATCAAAGCCTAACTCCTTGGCAAAATTTAAACGTTCTAGCCAAGTAAAGTGTGTCGGGGTTGCCTTTTCATAAATTCCAATTGGACGTGCCATGGTTTACCCCCAAATTCGTCTGATTTCATCCTTGAAGGCACGCGCTGCTCCTGCTGGATCCGCAGCTTCTGTAATTCCACGACCTGCGATAAAGGTAAAGACATCAACGCCTTCAAAGAGTTTGAGAGTATCTACATCTAGACCACCTGTTACAGAAACTCGGAAGCCCATGTCAATGAGTTTTTTAACCTTATTAAGGTCTTTTTCACCCCAAGTTTCACCAGCAAGAAGGGCATCACGAGATTGGTGATAGATAGCTTGTGAGATACCTGCATCTAGCCAAAGCTGAGCTTGTTCAAAAGTCCAATCGCCATAAAGCTCGATCTGGATTTCGCCTCGTTCTCCTCGTTCAGTCTTGATAGCCTTTAGAGCTGCTTCCATAGTAGGGATGGTTGCACAACAGATACAAGTCATCCAGTCTGCTCCACGAACTGCATTATTTTTAGCAACTGTTCCACCAGCATCAGCACATTTTGTGTCTGCCACAATAATCTTATCTGGGAAAAGGCTACGCAAGACTTCAACCAGTTCACTTCCAACTTGAAGCAAGCAAACAGTTCCAGCTTCGATAATATCTACTTCCTGACCAACAGAAACAGCTGCTTTAATCGCTCCTTGCAAGTCTGAATGATCTAATGCAACTTGTAAATTAGGTATTCTTTTTGTCATTTCTTTATTCCTCTTTCTAACTTTCCAAATCCAATCCTTCGAGATAAGGGCTATCCTTAGATTCTTCAATCATAGCCAAGACATCTTCTTTAGTCTGGCAAGCCTGTAAACGTGCAATAGAATCTTCTAATTCAAACAGGGCAAT
Source organism: Streptococcus sp. 959 (assembly GCF_013277075.1). Taxonomy (GTDB): domain Bacteria; phylum Bacillota; class Bacilli; order Lactobacillales; family Streptococcaceae; genus Streptococcus; species Streptococcus pseudopneumoniae_C. The sequence continues at coordinate 30,268 of NZ_VMMF01000021.1, read as the reverse complement.
GATTTGTGGAATGGCTACACTTGTGTGAATTTTTGAGCTTGTTGCTGCTAGTGCCAACAAAACAGATACCTCTTTCCCATCTGAAAATACAACAGGATTTTGTAAGGTGATCAATGAAAAGGCATCTCTTTGCACTCCAGCTTCAGGTCTAGCATGGGGCATAGCCATACCTGGCATTAAGATATAGTATGGGCCATACTCTTCAGTCGATTCGATAATAGCATCGTAATACTCTGGCAAAATTGCCCCACTTTCAATCAAGGGATCTACTGCTACCTTGACTGCTTCCTTCCAGTCTTTAGCTTCTAGACCTAGTCGGATTGAGTCATTTTCAATTAAAGCTTGTTTTAAATTCATATCTGCCTCCTTTATTTAAAGAGGGAGAAGGACAGAAACGATAACTCTCAGTTTCTGTCCAGCCCCCTCCAACCTTTTACTGTAGTGCTTGACTGAGTTTTTCAGTGATTTCTTTATCATCCATCAAGTTGTCAAGCCCGATTAACTTCCCATTAGTCCGACCTTCCAATTCTTGAATCAAATGAAGAGAAGCGATTACGATGTCATAGCCTGCTGCTAAACCTTTTGCTTCACCGACACTGCATGAATTGACTGTAAAGTCTGTTTGATTAAGCTTACGGAGGGCATTTTCAACCTTCATCTTGATAACCATAGATGAACCCATTCCATTTCCGCACGCTGCTAATACTTTAACCATTTTATTTCTCCTTTTCTAGACACTAAGCTTCTTCTTGAACTTCACCGTTGTAATATTTCTCTTTATCTTTTGCTTTGGCAAATTGAAGTTGAGGAATAACGAGCAAGAAGAGACATACAAGTACATAACCAACAATACCAAGGTATTTGAAGATATAGCCAAATCCAAGCCATGGGAATTCAAAGTCGATATTTCCATGGTAACCACCGTAAGATGCTAAGTCGAGAAGGGCTACACAGAGAGCTCCTAGAGCAACTTGTAGGACACCTGAAATGAAGGATAGGATAACGGCTGCTTTCCATCCACCACGCTTATCAGCATAGACTGCAATTGCTGCATTATCAAAGAACACTGGTACAAATCCTGTAATAATAAGAACAGGGTTTTTAAAGACGATGAGCAAGACAATTGTGATCAATTGACCAATCAAACCAAAGGCAAATCCTGACAAGACCGCGTTTGGAGAACCAAATCCATAAGAAGCTGCAACGTCAACCGCTGGGAATGAACCAGGCAACAATTTGTTTGAAATACCTTGGAAGGCATTTGTCAACTCAGATACGAACATGCGGACACCTTGCATCAAAACGAACAAGTAAACAGAGAAGGTGAAGGCTGTTTGGATAATGTACATAAAGAAATCTTGTTTTGCAGGATTGAATAGAGTTCCTGAAGTGATGACTTCTTTATTAGACATAATGTCTGGACCCAAGATTAAAAGAATGGCTCCGAAGAATACGAGCATCAAGGTAGCAGATGCAACAACTGTATCGTGGAAAATTGAGAGGAACTTAGGCAATTTAAGATTGTCTAGACTTTCTTCTTTCTTACCAAAGCGTCCTGCTACTTTATCTACAAACCAGATTGCAAATTGTTGTTGGTGACCAATCGCAAATCCGCCACCACCAGTCAAGCGTTGAGTTGCTTCAACAGTCATATTTGAACTAACTGCCCAGTAAAGGCCACAGATGATACCGATTGCTGCTGTACCGTAAGCATTGCGCAATTGTGGTACTAAGAATAGAACCATAAGAGATACAGTTGCAGCTTGTTGTACCATGATATGACCAGTAATAAAGAGAGTTCTTACCTTCGTAATCTTGCGAAGAGCCACAAGCAAGATATTTATTCCAAAACCAATCAATAGAGCTGTAGTTGCAGTTCCAACAAAATCTGGAAACTCTGCCGCAATTTTGTTGTTTGCTGCAGCAAGTCCAAAGTAAGGGTCGATAACCGCTGCACCAATTTGGAATTTGTAGTTAAGAGCTGCCAAGATTGGACGGAAGGTTGTAACCAAACCACCAGCACCCACGTTGAGCAACATATACCCTACTGTTGCTTTAACGAAACCTGAGAAAACGTCATGAGCAGGTTTTTTCAAAAGTGCATATCCTATTAGCACCAATAAACCTACGAAAAATGCGGGATTCTGCAAAATATTGCTAGAAAACCAATTTAGAACACTTGAAATGACTTCCATAATCGTTCTCCTTTTGAATTGTTTTTGTAAGTTTATTATATACTTTGAAAGCGGAAACAAAAAGACCAAGAATTACACAGCAGACTGTTCACTCTTGGACTGTATGATTTATGATATTTTACGGATTATCTGATTTTCTTGTAGCTAAATAATAGGGAAGAATTGTAGAATAAGACTTCAATAGGCCTTCTACGATTTCTTCTTCAGATGAGTTTTCTGTCACAGGAACATCTGACTTCACTAACACTTTTCGAACTTCCTGACTTCTCAACTTCTCACGTAAAGTACGACGATTTTCTTCGTTCGCATCCCATCTTTGACTTTGACCGTCAGAGTATGCTAGATAATAAATTCCTTTAACGGTTGGAATTTCTAAAACCTTGGCTTGCTTGCCTAGAGTTTGCTCATCTTTCTTGCGCTCGATGAAACTTACTTCTAAGGAAATACCAAAATCAGAAGGATTCCCGTACAAACGTAAGGCCAGCATAGGCTCTGTCACTTTCCCCTCACGCTGTAGATAAGCCCAGAAGTGTGGTCGCAAGCGCTGCGCTTGGTTCATCCACTGGCTAGTCTGTTGGAGTTGCCATTCTGGATGGCTTGCTTGAAAGGCTTTAGCCAATTCTGTAAAAACCTTTCGTGCCTCTTGACCTTTGTGGCGCAATTCCAGCATCTTATCCCGTTCTGCCCCTGCTTTATCTGGATTGCGGTACTGCAAACCTGCAAAGGCTAGATAGTTTCTTATCTCATTTAACATCCGTTTAACCTCTTCTAACTAGCAAAAAATCAGGATAACCCTGATTTTACTTATTCTGTATCTACGACAACATAGCGATTTGGCTCGTCACCTTCAGAGTAACTAGTCACGCCATCCATACGTGAAATAATACGATGAATAATCTTGCGTTCGCTATTCGACATTGGATCTGTTTGATGACTGCGCCCTTCTTCTAAAACACGAGCCGCCAATTTTTGCGCATAGGTCTGCAAGACTTCTGCACGGTGTTCGACATAATCATTAACATTGATTGTGATGTAGAAGGTTCTTGAATAACGGTTGTAAAGATAATTTTGAGCCAATAGTTGCAAGGCCTTCAAGACTTTACCATGGTAACCGATAATACGACCTGGCTCATTGGTATCAATTTGCAGATTGATGCTACGACGGTTGTAGTCATTGGAAATCGTTGCCTCAACGTCCATATCATCAATAATCGTTTGAACATAAGTCGTTACTTCCGTGGCTACTTGTTCAATATCAAAGGTCGGTTCCACCTTTAAACCCAAATCTTCTAATTCTTGACTTTCAGTTTGTTGAGCTTGGCTTTCAAGAATAGGAGTTTCAACTACTTCTTCAAGACCAGCTTCTTCAAGCTGTAATTCATTTAAAATTTCAATATGCCCAGTTTCTTCTAAGATGGTGCTGGCATGTTTTTCATTTTTCAAGATTTCAGCCTTGACTTCATCAGAAACCCCTTGGCCTTCTTCTTCAATCTTTTTAATCGCTTCTACAACATGCCCCAAATCAACGGTCGCTTGACTGACTGTTTTGACTGGTTCATTTTGTTCGTTAATTTCTTTAGGAACACCCTTTACAGCTTGTTGATTTGCTTTGATGACAGTTGTTTCACTAATAGCTTCAATGTCAACCTGAGCTGGTTTTTTACCAAATAAACCAAGAAATCCATTTTTTTCACGAGAAATAACTTTGATGTGAGCCTTCATTCTTGGAATATCTAATTCTTTCAATCCTTTCTGGATTGCTTCTTCAACAGTTGAACCTGTAAATACTACCATTACCAGATTCCTCCTTATTATTTCGTTTTCTGAGCCTTTTTCTTGGCTTTTCTTTTTCTATTTTCCAAATCTTTCTGTGCCTGAGCTACAGCCTCGCGCTCTGCGATAATCTTGAATGGATTGTTCAAGAAATAGGTTTGCAAAACTTGATAAGCATTGGACACTGCCCAGTAGAGAGCGACTCCGCTCGGAGCATAAACCCCAAAGATAAAGATTAAGACTGGAATCCCATACATCATCGCAGTCGTAGCTCCATTTCGCTCAGACAAGGCTTTATTGGACAACCAAGTACTTAAAAAGGTGAATACTGCTGCTAAAATCGGAAGAACAAGTGTTGTATCCACACCACCAAGGTTAATCCATAAGAAATGACCTGTCTTCAAAAAGTCAACCCTTGACAGGGCTTGGAACAGGGCCAAGATAAGCGGCATCTGAATCAAAATCGGCCAAAGAGAATCTGACTGTCTGACACCCATTTCTTTAAAGACTTTACGCATTTCCTGCTCTAGTTTGGTTCTGCTTTCCATATCTCGACCCGGATATTGTTCTCGCAGTGCCTTAATGCGTGGTTGAGCTTCCTGCATTTTTCTAGAAGCCACCATTTGCACTTGAAAGACTGGCAAGAGCACTGTACGAATCAAAATTGTAAAGAGAATAATCCCTACTCCGATACTAATATCAAACGATAAAAAGCGAATGACTTCTGCAAAGAAGTAAACCAATTTACTCCAAAAATCAGTCGAATTTGCCGTAATATCGCTAGTTGTCCCATTTGTCGCACAGGCTGTCATAATCAATAGAGACAGTCCTAGCAAACTAGTCAACTGTAGTTTCTTTTTCACTCCCATTTCCTTCCTGGTAAATCTTTGATAATTTTAATACGTGGAGTAGATTTTTCTCCATCTCTGCGTATCCCAAGGTTTCAACCCCTTTTCGAGCAATGACAACAAAATCGACATCTTCTACCAGACTCCCTTTTGCATTCTGGATAATATGCCGAATCCGTCGCTTAATTTGATTTCTAGTGACGGCATTCCCCAGTTTTTTGCTAACTGATAGACCTACTCGAAAATGGTTTTTCTGATTTTCTAATTGGTAGACAACAAATTTGCGATTAGCAAAACTTGTTCCTTCCTTGAAAATCGCCTTAAAATCTTTCTCTCTTTTTACACGAAAGTTTTTCTTCAAAACTCAACTCCATCTATTAAATTACTACTATTATACCATATTTTTCAAAAAAGCCAATCATAGCAAGGTTTTGGACAATTTCATCAGAAAAAGAAGTTGGAAAAATCTCTTTCCCAACTCCTCGTACAGAATATTTTTTCTGATTTTAGTTATTTTTTCAAGCGTTCAACATCACGGGCAATGACCAATTCTTCATCTGTTGGAATAACCAAAACACGAATTTTCGCTACTTCTGTTGAGATGTCTCCTGTCACGCCAAAGACGTTCTTTTCTGGATCAACGTCACAGCCAAACCAAGAGATACCTGAGATAACATCCTCACGGACGTTTGCAGCATTTTCACCGATACCTGCAGTAAAGATAATAGCATCTGCTCCATTTAGGACCGCAAGGTATTGACCGATATGTTTTTGGATACGATCAACATACATTTCATAGGCTAAAGTGGCATCGTGGTCCCCTTCTTCCATAGCAGCAATCACATCGCGCATATCACTAGATTTACCTGAAACACCCATAAGGCCTGATTCACGATTAAGGACGTGACTAATGTCTTCAGGCGTGTTAAAGTCCTCTGTATATTGCATTAGGTAAGGAATGATAGCTGGGTCAATATCTCCTGTACGAGTACCCATCATCACACCACCAAGTGGAGTGAAGCCCATTGAAGTATCGACAGACTGACCACCCTTAACAGCTGTAATAGAAGCACCATTACCGATGTGGCAAGTAATCAATTTCAAGTCTTCTAATGGACGTCCCAAAAGTTTTGCAGCTTCTCCTGCTACAAACTGGTGGCTTGTACCGTGGGCACCATATTTACGAACCTTGTTTTCTGTGTAGTATTTTGTTGGTAGAGGGTAGCGATAAGCTTTCTCTGGCATACTTGTGTGGAATGAAGTATCAAAAACAACTACACTGGTAATGTCTGGCAATAATTCCTTGAAAGCACGAACACCTGCTGCATTGGCTGGATTGTGAAGAGGAGCTAACAAGCTCAACTCTTCAACTTTTTCCAAAACATCCCCTTCAACAACTGTTGATTCTTTGAAATATTCTCCACCTGCCACAACACGGTGTCCAACACCTGTAATCTCATCGTAAGCCTTGATAATATCGAAACGAATCAAGTCATCCAATAAAATTTTAACGGCTTGTGTATGATTTTCGATATCCAAAATTTGTTGTTCAGAACGGCCATCAAATTTTACAGTTGAAATTGAATCTTTCAAACCGATACGTTCAATCAAGCCTTTGGCTAACACTTTTTCCTCTGGCATTAAGTATAATTGCCATTTCAAACTTGAACTTCCTGCATTGATTGCAATTGTTTTTGTCATAACAAGACTCCTCTTTTAAGCGTTTTCATCTATTATAACAAAATCTATTTTATATTTCAGTACCTTGAGTCCATTTTTGAAAATTTTCTTTAAATTTCATTAAAATACTTGCATCTTGCAGGCTTGCAAGCGGATAAATAAAAGGCTCTACTGCTATATCACTTTTCTTCTGTAAGATAAAAATCGTCTTAGATTGTTTAGCACTAGCAAAAAGATTTTCAGGTAGACTGATCATGGCAACCAGACTTGCCTCCTCTTTCAACCACACTTTTAACAAATCACTTTGAGGACTGGTCAACAAATCACTCGGAGCTAGAAAAATAGCGTATCCATCTGACTTGAGGTACTTAAGTCCTTGTTCCATGAGCAAGTGATGGGCGTAGGTATGTTCTTGACTAGAAGCAACTTGATGACGCGCTGCAACGGCATCATCAGGATAATAGCCAACAGGCAAGTCGCTGATGACCACATCGCTTTCTTTGAGCATTTGTGGACGAACGGCATCTCCTTGGACAAAGCCAGCCTGCAAACCAATCACATCTGCCATGCTAGCTGCCAAATCAATCAGCAAATCATCGACTTCCATTCCCAAGTAATCCACTTTTTTATCAAGCGAGGTCAAGAAAGTAGCGCCCAAAATTCCCATCCCAGAACCCATTTCGAGGATAGAAATTTCCTCCTCTTTAAACAGCTCTTCCACGATAAACACCAAAAGTAAAGCAATGGCGTCCGGCGTAAACTGGTGATTGGCCTGTAAAGGCTCCGTTTGCCCTGCCTTCATCAAGAGAAACTGGTAGGTCTTGAGCCACTCTTCTTTGCGAAGCGCTAAGCGCTTAAGGGCCTGATTGTTCTCTTTGACCTGATTTAGCTCAGTCTCACCATCCAGATAGATGCTGTTTTGCTCCACCAAGGCGTCATAAAAGTTGGTCGCCAAATCACTTTGGATAATTTGGACATTCTCTAGTAAATACGTATAAGCTTGTTCAATTTTTTCAAAATCCATATTCCTATCTTATCAAATTTCCCTTCTTTTTTCCATCCTTATAGAAAAATCACTCCCTGACTAGGCGAGTGATTTTTGGGCTACTGTTAAAAAGAGTTCTGAGTAATTTCCTTGAAACAGGTCTTCAGCGCTATAGAGAATCTGACTATGCACCGATGAAAAACCATGATCAATTAGCTTGTTTTCCAGTTCACCTAAATCAAATCCATGATGGTTAGCTTCTGTCTTGGTAAAATCGGCAATAAGGAGTCGCCCATCTTCCTTCAAATGCTGATGAAACAGTGAGAGAGCTGCATCCAAATCAGGCATATGATGAAGAACCCGACTAACAACAATGCAATCAAACTCTTGCTTCAAGGGATTTTTCAGTAAATCTTGCTCCAAAAACTGGATATTCTTGATGTCTTGCTGCTCTGCTTTCAAACGAGCCTGCTCCAGCATTTTCTCAGAAATGTCTACAAGAGTGACTGACTTAGCCTGCTTGGCTAGGGGCAAAGCTAATAGACCCGTCCCACCACCAAAATCCAGAATTTCTTTGTCTGATAGAAGATTAAGCTGTTTCTCGACCGCTTGACAAACCAAGTTTGCAAGAAAGATATTTTTAGGGGAATCGAAAGTTTCTGCTTTGTGGTTAAAATCATGTTTCATGCTTTTAGTTTAGCACAAAGTAGCTTGATTAGCTAGGAATTCTCTTTCTTTTCAGGCTTCTTTTCCGATTTTTTCCTCTCTGCTTGATCACTTGAATCAGTCGCTGCCTCTTTCTTTTCATCTGTTTTCTCTTCTTTGATTTTGACTGAAGGAAATAGGAACTCATATTGGCTCTTAGGCGTGTGAACCCTTGTCACCAAGTTTGTTTTCTTATTTTGATAACTCACCTGACCCAGATTAAAGGCCTGTTCTCCACTTTCTTGTTCAGCTTTATCCTTGGTTCGCTTGGCCATGGCAAAAGCGATTAACTTTTCTTTATTCAAAGCATAGTCTTGATAGTGGGCGACTTGTCGGTTCAAGTAAAATTGCAACAAAAGACTAAAGATGGCTGCCATGGTGACTGCATAGAGGAGAACTCCCGCCTTAACTTTTTTCTTTTTCCACACGATAGATGAACTCCCTTTCTAAGCCTTTTTGAAACTGGAAACGAAAACGAACCACTTGATTGTCCTCTGTAATTTGAGCTGATTTGAGTCCATAAACCATAGGTTGATAACCCCGTCCACTGGAATCGGTTTTCCGAAAATCATCTGATTTTGACTTACCTATCGCAATTTCCTTACCATCCTGCTTCATATAGAGGCGATTTCCCTCCACTTTTTCGAACTGCGAACGGTCTAATTCTGCCTCTAGCTGATCTACAAACAAGAGCCACTCTTTTTGCTCGCTTTGTTGCTGGTAGCGAACTTCTGAAATGAGTAGCTGACTCATGGCTTGAAAGAGGAGTAAGCTTCCACTGATGACAATGAGAGCAATCAGGGATTCCAACAAAGTGAAAGCCTTGACCTTATGGCTCTTTGATAGCCAACAACTGTTCTGAACCATGATAAACCTCCAATCCCTTTTCACTAGAAAACACCTGAATCTCCACTCCGTTTATGTTTACCTGATTTTGACCTGTCTGCAGGGCCATCTTAGCTACCCTAAAGACTTCTTCCTTTTGCAAGATTTTTGCTTCTTCTTGCCTATTTTTCTGAATTTGTCCCAAAAGAAGGGTAGCAATACTGGCAAAGATAGCTAGAGCGACTACTGCTTCCAGTAAAATCACTGCCCTAATTTTTTGTTTCCTTAATGCGTTTAATTTTTCCATTTCCTAGATATAATTGATAACGAATTGCTCCTTTACTGGTCTGAAATTCAACCTTAGCTAGGGACGAATTGCCCCCAGCTCGGTCAAATGTAATACTTTGGCCTGATGGTGCTTGAATGCCTTTAGGAACTGTCAACTTTTGACTGCCGTTACTGATCGTCTGCCCATCTAAGTTTAGACTAGTCTTTTGCTGACTGGCTACACTGCGTTTTTGGGTTTCCCGATAGAGTTCTTCAAACTCCATAAAGAAAATCTGCTCCTCTACCGCCGCAAAAGTAGACTGAACAGAGCCAGACAAGCCCAAGGCAATCATACTCACAAGACCCAAAACCAAGAGACTTTCCAGCATGGTAAAGGCCTTAATCTGAAACACTTTGACTGGTACCTTGTTTAGCATGGTATTCTTTATAGGCCTTAGCCTGTTCTTTTGTGATTCGCCCATCTGCTTGTAACTTACTTAGGCTAGCATCTTCATTTTTATCTAAGCTATAAAGCTCTGCCTGGCTTTCCACCACCTTAACAACAGCAGCTTTTCCTTTGTCATTGACCGCCTCTTTTTGCTTGGTCAAATTAGGTACAAAGAGCAAGAAAAGCACGCTGATGATGAGCAAAACCACCAACATCTCCACAAGTGTGAAAGCTTTAACCTTAGCTTTTTTCAAGAACGTCATCATTTTTTTCATTTTAAAAATTTACCTCCATATTTTGATACATAGGCATTAACATTGCCGCATAAAGTAAAACGATAATCAATGCCACAAAGATAAAAACCAGTGGCTGCACCAAATTCATGGTGCGGTTGACTCGGGTAAAAAAGGATTCCCAAGTTTTTTCAGCGTAGATTTCCAACTCACTACCCAGCTTGGACTTGACTTCTCCATACTCGATGATGAGACTCAATTCCTTCCTAAAGAAAGGATAGGTTGCTATGGTTTGAGAAAATTCCTGACCATTTTGTAGGGCTTGAGACAGATCTTGACCGATTTCTCTAAAGAGTTGGGAACCTTGTTCCTGCATGATTTGAAAAATCTGCGTCAACTCCATCCCTTGAGAAATCATATTGCCCCATTCACGCGCGTAATAAGCTGTCAAATAGGTTTGCACAAAAATTCCAAAAAAGGGAAGGCGTGCTAAGATAGAAAAGACCCGCATCTTAGAACTTCTTTTATAAAAAGTTAGTGCTAAAAGGACACCTACTGAAACAAACCCTACCATGCCTAGAAAAATTTGTGGCAGATTGCCAATGATTTGGGTAGCAATATTGCTACTATCCAGTTGTGGTAGTAGATAGTTTCGCAGTCCCAGCATAATTAAGAGAAGAAAACCCAGCAAAATCAAAGGATAGGTCGCTACTTCAATTAATTTTTTCTTGACCTTGGCCAGATTGTCTAGATATTCTTCTATCTTTCCCAAACTCAGGTGGAGATTCCCATGAACTTCAGCTAGGGATAACTGAGTGACAATGGCACTTGAAAAGCCCAAACTTTCCATCATTTCTGAGAATGATTTCCCCTGAGACAAACCTGTGCGCATCTGGGTCACGCACTGCTTGTCCAACAAGGCACTCCTATCTAGAAAGGAGATAGTCTCCACCAGATGAAAACCGCTGGAAAAGAGATTGTTAAACAAGGTGATGATATTTTTTTGCTTAGCTGTAGCTAATTTTTTCCGTCTCAGCCTGAAGACTTGTGATATGTCCATCTTTAAGAAGCTGGTCAATCTGTTCATTCCAGCTAGTTGGCTGGTGTTCTTGATAGTCTTTGTTTGCAAAGTCAACGATTCCTCCTCCCCCGATTAATCTCTGGTAGCAGACTCCTTGCAGAACGACCGCTAATTCCTCCTCACTCACACCCAACTCCAGTAGGCGTTCATAAACACCTCGGATACTCTTGGCATGAATGGTTGAAAAGACTGTCGCCCCTGTCAGACTGGCTCTAACCACTGCACGCGCCGTCTCGCTATCTCGAATTTCTCCGATGATCAAGAGGTCAGGACGATGACGTAAGGAAAGCTTGATGAGATTTTCATAGGTTAGTCCAATCGCCTCATTCAACTGCAACTGTAGCATATCCTCTTGTTTGATTTCTACCGGATCTTCAATGGACATAACTTGTTGTCCCTTAAAAAGAGACTTGGCTAATTCGTGCATCAAGGTCGTCTTACCACTGCCGACTGGACCAGCAAAAAGATAGAGTCCCCGTTGCCTGTACTGCTTGCCCAGTTCTTCAATATCCTGAAACCAAAAATGCAAGTCCTGTTCCTCATCGTGCAACAAGCGAATAACTAAACTCTCATGGCCTCGATAATCGCCTACGGTAGATAAACGTAGGGACGCCATCTTCTGGTCATATTCATAATCACAGGAACCTAGCTGACTACGTCGCTTTTCTCCCACATTCATACCCGCCACAAACTTGAAATGACTGATAACGGCCGCAAATTTTTCAAAATCATAGCAACCAATTTTACAGCGCTCGTCTCCCACCCTCATATGAAGCTCATAGGCATCTAACTTAGGAACAAAATAAATGTCTTGCGCCCCTTTTTTCCGGGCCGAACGAATGATTTCTTGTGCAATTTCTTGAACCATACTTACCTCCTCACCTATACTATTCGCAAAGAGTTGGAAAAAATAAAAAAGCAACTCCAAAAAAGTTACTTTTTCTCTATTTTAATTTCATACGGCAAGAACGATGCCTTTCCTGACCGGTTTGTTTTTCATAGCCTGGGCGTAGTTTTTCATCTGGGATAACCTGCTCATCCTGCAAAAGAGCCAACGAATGGTATTGTTGTAAATACTCATCACATTCATCACACCAGCGTCGGTCTTCTGGGTCCCAAAAAATGGTCATCAAGTCACTTCTGCTTTTATAAAGAGGAGACTCTTGTTCCAATCTAAACCAGCAAGTTTTGTAGTATTTGAGAGCATCATAATACTGGTCAAATTTTCTACTTGCTACAATATCTTCTTCCCAACCTTCTAAGAACCACCAAGGCTCACAATCTCCGTACATTTCTATAACACGATACATATTCATTCATTCCTTTGTACCGTATATTATAACCAATTCCGCCAAACAAGGAAAGAAATATGCTCATTTCTTATTTATCTAAAGTTGAGCGATAACTTCCTCAGTTGTCAAAACTTGGTTGGCAATGTAGCCGTAGTTTGTCAGTGCAGCTTGGTAGGCTTCTTCACCTGGAGCACCGACAGCATCGTTAACAACAATGACATTGTAGCCTAATTCTATGAGTTCACGCATGTGTGAATCCACGCAGAGATTAGCATTCATACCAGCCAAGATGACGGTGTCGATACCATTTTTGCGGAGTTGAAGGTTAAGGTCGTTGCTTTCTGGGCCAAAGATTTTATGTCCGTTGACAACAATAGTATCTTCATCCAAAAATGGTTTAATCTCTTCAATCATATCTGCTCCAGAGCCTTCTGGAATTGCTGAATATTGACTATCACGCCAAAACATTTCGTTTTCAATCATCATCGTTTCACCAGCAGCTTTAAATTGCCACTTGTGATCGTGTGGATAGAAGTAGTGCGGTGAGATAAAACGCTTGTAGCCACGCTCTTTAGCAAGAGCGAAAAGCTTTGTCAGATTTTCAATAGTATTAACTTTTTCAAGAACGTCTTTAGTTGCTCCGAATCCTTTACCAGTATGTTTTAGGAATTCAACTTGTGGGTCTGTGATAACAAATGCGACATTTTTCTGATTGAACATGAGGTTCCTCCTAATATGATTTGATTAACAGCCAATAGGAATTTAGACTGTTAGTTTGATGATTTTCCAAATGGTAGTTTTAGTTATATACTGACCGTTCGGTACAATTATAATAACATCTAAAATTGAATTTGTAAATCAATTTGCTCAGAACAAAAATTTTAATGATAAAACAGTGGCAAAAGGTGGTGGTTTCAATTGTTTGGTCTCAGACTCTGAATCTGCTATAATAGGAAAAAAGAGAGGTGAGCAGATGAGCGTTAAAGAGCGTATTTTACAAAGTGCTGAGGAATTGATTTATCAGAAGGGTTATGTGGCCACCTCCATCAGTGACATCATGGAGGCAGCTGATGTTGGCAAGGGGCAGCTTTATTATTATTTCACATCTAAGAAGGAAATTGGTTTGACGGTCATTCAAGATATTTTAGCAAATTGGCGAAAAGAGCTTTTTGAAGATATTTTTGAAGCAGACAAGTCTGACAGTGACAAGTTTTCGGATATGATTGACTGGGTTTATCAATTTCATGAAAGTCAGACGGTCTTTTATGGTTGCCCAATTGGTAATCTGATTGTGGAATTGTCCACAGAAGATGAGAACTTCCGCTGTCCTCTCAATGATTTTATGACCCAGTGGACAGAGAAGTTAGCCAGCCTCTTGCAAGACCTGCATGCTGACTGGTCAGAAGAGCGGGCACATTTGCAGGCCCGTCAAGTCATCTCCAGTATTCAAGGAAGCATTGTCATTCTCAAAGTCAGCCAAGACATCCAAGTTTTGGAAAATAATATGACGGATTTGAAAAAGAATTATTGTTAATTTTTAGCCGAAGAATTAAAAGTATGTTAATTTATGGATTGTGGTTAAGAGGTAAGAATGACAACAGATATTAAAACTGAAATTGGTCATAGAGTAAGACAGGAACGTGAACGTCACAAATTGACGAGAGAAGAGGTCTGTGGACAGAATCTGACTTAATAATCAAACAGCTGATGCGTACTGAGCTTGGGCAATCCTTGCCAACAATTACTAAGTTACAATATTTATCTAAGCGATTAGAAGTTCCGATAGATACTTTTCTTGAAAATAAAGAACTAGCTCTTCCTGAGGAAGAGTTGCTGAGTCTAGACTTGATTGAAAGAATATTAGACTTGATAAGAACAGGGACAGGTAGTTTCGCTGAAGATATTTTTGATGATTATTTTAAGCAAGTTTACACATTCAATGATTTACTATTAATTGATTATTTTGCTATGCAATGTCAAGACTTGATTTATAGAAGAGAGCATTAGATAATTTTCGGATTAAGTTGTTGAAACAGCAATTAGTTAGTGATGAAATGTATAATGTAGAGCTACTATCAGTTCTTTGTGCCATAGCGGGTGTTTATGTTGTTCATAATGACTATAAGCATATGATATCTCTAGTAAAAAAGATGAATGAAATTTTATCAGTAACAATGTTGCAAGTCTATAAACCTGGAATTTCAGTATTTGAAGCTAAGTGCTATCTTTATTTTGAAAATGATAAAAATAAAGCAAAGGAACTTTATCACTCAGCAACTATACTAGCTGAACAATTTGATGATAAAGTATTTGATAAAAAATCCAGCCATCTGATGGATGACTGAATTTGATTTTCGAAGAGTATAAAATCTTTTTACTATCTAGGCTTCTGAGATATCGTTTTCGATAATGACCTTAATGGCATGGTGGTCTGCTGCCTTGCTGAAGACTTCGTAGGCTTTTTCAATTTCACTGAGTTTGAAATAGTGAGTTACCAATTTTTCTGGTTCAATCTTATGACTTTCAAGTGCTTTCAACAATTGTGGAGTTGTATTTGTAGATGCCAAACCAGTTGTTACATTGATGTTGCGAATCCAAAGTTTGTCCAAATCGAATTCAACTGGTTTACCATGTACACCACAGTTGGCAACTGTTCCGTCTACACCGATAATCTTTTGACAGAAGTCAAATGTTGCAGGAATACCAACAGCTTCGATAGCAACATCTACACCACGACCATCTGTCAAATCATAAATTTCCTTAATGGCTTTTTCAGGGTCTGAAGAATTAACCTTATGAGTCGCACCAAATGATAAAGCAGTTTCCAAGCGGTTATCGTCTAAGTCCACCATAATCAATTTAGCTGGTGAATAGAATTGAGCTGTTAAAAGAGCAGCCAATCCAACTGGACCTGAACCAATAATGGCTACGCTACAACCAGGTTCTACTTTCCCTTTCAAGACACCAATTTCATATCCAGTAGGCAGAATGTCTGATAGCATAACCAAAGTTTCATCTGACAAATCTTCTGGAGTGTGGTAAAGAGTGTTATCTGCATGAGGGACACGTAGGTACTCAGCCTGCGTACCATCAATCAAGTGACCAAAAATCCATCCTCCCTCATCCTCACAGTGGGCATAAATCCCTTTTTTACAGTAGTAACATTTACCACAGGCACAGACACAAGAAATCAAGACCTTGTCACCTTTTTTGAAGTTAGAAACTCCTTCTCCAACTTTTTCAACAATCCCAATCCCTTCGTGACCAAGAATGGTACCACTTTGGCAAGCAGGAACATCCCCTTTAATGATATGGAGGTCTGTCCCACAGATAGTTGTTTTAACGATACGAACGATAGCGTCTGTTGGCTTGCGAAGAACTGGTTTTTCGACATCGACAAAAGAAGCAAGTCCTGGTTTTACATAAGTATAGGCTTTCATAAAGCACTCCTCCGTTTTTTATTTGTACTATTTATAATGTAATTGTAAGCCTTTTCATTTGTTTCTTCAATCTTTTTTGTGATTTTTTTAACTTTTTTGTTTACCAGTAAAGTACCATACATAAAAAAGCAGAAGCTAGTCTCTAACTTCTGCCTTCTCTCTTATGCTTGATAACGTTTCACACCGTCTAGGTAGGTTGCTACCAATTCCAAATCTTTATCTAGTACGATAAAGTCCGCATCATAACCTTCACGAATTTGTCCACAGACATCGTCAATATTAACAGATTTTGCTGGGTTAAGGCTAGCCATCATGACCGCTTCGTGTGGATTTGCAATACCCCACTCGACTACATTTCTCATACCATCTTTAAGTTTGAGGATAGAACCTGCCAAATTACCAGTAGATTTGAGACGTGCAGTTCCATTTGCTACTACAACAGGGAATTCTCCCAACATATAGTCACCGTCTTCAAGCCCACCAGCTGTCATACAGTCCGTAATAAGAGCGATGTTTTCTGTCCCCTTTTGCTTAAGTAAAATCTCACAAGCTTTTGGATCTACGTGGTAACCATCACAAATCAATTCTGCGTAAGTATGTGGGAGCTCATACATAGCTCCTACCATACCTAGTTCGCGGTGTGTTAAACCACGCATCCCATTATAGGCATGTACCCATACACTAGCTCCAGCATCAACTGCCTTCTTAGCTTGTTCAAATGTCGCATCTGAGTGTCCAAGTGCAACTGTCACACCTTCACCTGTAATAGTACGTACAAAATCTTCCACCCCATCACGTTCTGGTGCAATAGCGATTTTATTTAGCATCCCTTTTGCAGCATCCTGCCAAGAATGAAACTCCTCAACACCTGGGTCTCTCATATATGTTGGATTTTGTGCCCCCTTAAAAGTTTCTGTGAAATATGGACCTTCAAAATAAATTCCACGAATTTTCGCTCCACTTGCTTCTTGGTAACGAGCACCAATATTTTCTGTTACTGCAAGTAATTGTTCATAAGAGGAAGTCAAGGTTGTTGGTAAGAAGCTGGTCACTCCCATACTGAGGAGTCCTTCACTCATGGTATGAAGGGTACCTTCGATGTTATTATCCATGACATCCACACCTCCAAATCCATGAATGTGGGTATCCACAAGTCCTGGAGCAATGCTATAACCTGTATAGTCAAGCACCTCAGCTCCTTCAGGAATCTGCTCTACATGTTTCCCAAACTTGCCGTCCACAAGTTCCAAGTAACCACCACGGCGAACTCCATGTGGGTAGAAAAACTGATCCGCTTTAATATAATTAGGCATAATGTTAACCTCCTTAAAAGATTGATTCCAAAATTTATTATGTCAATTACATTATAAACCTTTCTTTTTTATTTGTAAATGGTATAGACCTATTTTCTGGAGATATTTTAAAAGAGCTGGATTTTTCCAACTCTTCTCTTTTTAATACAAGTTATTTTGATTTAACTGGTTTATCTTGAGCTGTCTGCAAGGCTGTAGCAATGGTATCTGCATACAATTTTGCTCCGGCTTCAATAGTACTAGTGTCACTTCCGAAATGGACTTGGTCTGTTCCTGCCCAGATTTCTGGATGTTCCTTAGCAACTTGATTCCAATCAGCAATCGTGACATAAGGTGTCTTCTCTGCTAATTCTCTCATATAGGCAGCCGCCTTCTCAACGATGGCATAGGTCTCTTTTGTCTTATCTCCCTCATAAGGAGTCACCAAAACCATATGGTGTCCCTTAGGAAGATTTTTCACGATACTGTCCCAATCGTCCTTGTAATTTTCAGGATTATTTACCCCAGTTGCAATGACCACCATCTTAGGTAAAAATTTATTCTGGCTATTGTTTAGCATGATTTCATTTGCAGTCTTGGTTGTTCTACTAACTTGTGCATTAATCTGTGCCCCAGGAAGAGCTGTCTGCAGAGCTGTATTTGCCCTTAGAGCCACCGAGTCACCAATTAACATAGTGCCATCAGCAATTCCTAAACTATCAGCTTCTGCTCGTTCTGCCATCACCTTGGTCTGGCCAAGATTGGTTGCAGCTTGCTTCAAGCCATTGACAGTTAAATCTGTCTCAAAAGCTCCAACTTGTGGAGCCAACAAGGTCACCGTGCAGACAATGATGGTCAAGATTCCTGTACTTGTTGCAAGAATTGCGTGAATATAAGGCAGGGGACGAAGAGTTTGTAAAACAGGTGTGTTCTTTCCTGCAATCCAAGGTTCCAACACATAAAATGATAGGCTAGCAAAGCCATAAGAACAAATCAAAGTCAGTAACACAGCAAAAAGATTTGATGTCAACTGTGAGAAAATGATATAGAAAGGCCAATGGAAGAGATAAACTGCATAGCTAGTATCCGCTAAAAAGCTGATAATCTTTGGTTCCTGCATATTAGGAGTCTTTTCATGTAAGACACGCACTGCCAATATCATAGCAAGAGCTGCAAGACTGGCAAACAAGAAGCCTATAAGATAGGCAAAAAGATAAGTGAATTTGACAAAGAAGGTCAAAATGAGTAAGAAGCTAAAACCTCCTCCAAAAACTAAAAGAGTCTTGCGTAAATCCCAGATTTTATCCAACTGCTTGACGAGGGAAGTCGTCTGACGAACGCCTACAATCGTTGCTAGAATACTTCCCAAAAAGAATGGATAGACATGAGTTAAACTGGAGAAATAAACAGAGGAATAAGAGGTTACTAGAAAACTACCAATAAACATGGAGAAGAAACTAATCAAGAAGGCAGCAGCTGATAAGAGAAAGACCATCCCTCTCAACTGACCATTTGATCTGGACTGCTTAGATAAGAACCAAACTGCCAGTCCCCATAGAATATAGTAGTGAACCTCAACAGCCAAACTCCAGTTATGAACAAATAAATGAGGAATGAACTGAGATTCATAACTCCCACCTGTTAACATTTCATAGAAGTTGGTCATAAAACCAAGGACACCAGCAATCTGACCACCAATTCCAGCCACATAATCTTGGCGAACCAAGAAAGTAAAAGGCATGGTTACCAAGACCATCAAAACCACAGGTGGCACAATCCGATAAAAGCGTCTCCTAAAAAATCCAACCAAATCAATCTCATGATTTTTAGAAAATTCTTCGATGAGTAGAGCCGTAATCAGGAAGCCTGAAAACGTGAAAAAGACATCTACCCCGAAAAATCCTCCAGGAAAGATGGTCTGAAAGAAATGATACAAGAGTACCAGGAGTAAACCTGTAATCCTAATCAAGGAAAACCATTTAATGCGCATACGAGTTTATTCTTCCTTTCGTTATACACTTTATTCTATCAAAAAAAGAAGAAAAATCCTAAGAGAAAACTTAGGATTTTTAGCTTATATCAACTCCATTTTAGAAATTACGGCCTGACTTATTATAGCCATATTTTTCAACAAAATACTCACGAAATTCCAAAAGATTGTCATCCATAATGGCTTGTCGCACTTGCTTCATCAGGTTAAGCAAGAAGTAAAGATTGTGGTAGCTAGTCAAGCGGATACCGAAGGTTTCATCAGCCTTGAGCAGGTGACGAAGGTAGGCGCGTGTGTAATTCTTACATGTGTAACAATCACATTCAGGATCTAGTGGCGTAAAGTCCTCAGCAAACTGAGCATTTTTTACAACCAAACGTCCCTGACTGGTCATACAAGTCCCATTACGAGCAATTCGAGTCGGCAAGACACAGTCAAACATATCTACACCACGAATCACCCCATCGATCAAGCTATCTGGTGCTCCCACACCCATCAAATAGCGAGGTTTATTTTCAGGAAGCAGTTGGGTTGTAAAGTCCAAAACCGCATTCATCTCTTCGTGGGTTTCTCCCACTGCCAAGCCACCGATAGAGTAGCCTGGGAAATCCATACTGACAAGGTCGTGAGCTGATTGGCGACGCAGGTCTTCAAATCCTGCCCCCTGCACAATCCCAAATAATCCTTGGTCATGTGGACGACGGTGAGCCTTCAAACCACGCTCAGCCCAACGGCTAGTACGCTCGATTGATTTCTTAACGTAGTCATAAGGTTGATAAAACTGTGGACATTCGTCAAAGGACATCATGATGTCTGAGCCCAAATTGTTCTGAATAGAAATTGCTTTTTCTGGCGATAAGAACATCTTAGAACCATTGAGATGGTTTTTAAAGGTTACTCCTTCTTCTGTGATATTACGGCTATCTGCTAGAGAATAAACCTGAAAACCACCACTATCCGTCAAAATTGGCTGGTCCCAATTCATGAACTTGTGGAGACCACCTGCGCGTGCGATGAGTTCATCTCCAGGACGAAGCCAGAGATGATAGGTGTTTGACAGGATGATTCCTGAACCCATCTCCTTTAACTCTTCTGGCGACTGAGTTTTGACAGTAGCTTGAGTCCCAACTGGCATAAACATAGGTGTCGGGAAAGTGCCGTGGGGGGTGATGATTTCGCCCAGACGAGCTCCCGTGTGTTTTTCTTTCTTAATCAAACGATATTTGATTGGTGAATCTGACATTTTTTACCTCCGAAGCTGGGAAAAACAGTCCCAGTTCATACTTTGTGCCCAAGGGCATACTGTATGATTTTATCAAAAAAAGCTGGAACTGTCACGAACTATGGTATAATGAGAGAATGAAATACCCAAAAATTGATTTAAAAACCATTCGTCTGCAGGCCAGACAATTTCAGGCTGAAAATCCCCGCCTCTTTCTCGTCTATCTCTTACCTAGCATGCTGGTCATCTTGTCTGGCTTCCTTAATCCCTTAGAGCGCATCAACGAGTCTATTTTAGAGCAATCCTTTTTAAGCGTTCTTGGTCATGTATTCCAAGCCTACCTTTTTCCACTATTAGTCTCCTTTATCGGAACGATTCTCCTGACCAGTTCAGTCTATACAACCCTGAAACTCATCAAGAATCCTGATATAGAACTAACCGTCAAAAATAGTCTCACTCTCTTTAACGAAGAGCACTTTTCACAAACCTTTTTGACCCTCCTCCTCAAACGTTTCTATCTCTTCTTATGGAGCATTCCTAGTTTGCTTGGAATTTATTTCCTTTTTTACAGTAGCTTTCTTGCAAAGAAATTCGTTGCCCTCCACCCTGAGTTTCCCAATCTAGATTTCACGTCAATTGAAACAGAGCGCTTCCTCATGACCTTTGGTCTCTACTTTCTAGCAAGTATCCTCTTGATGATTCTCGGAAATAGTCTCTATATTCCACAATACTATGCCTATTCTCAGGTAGAATTTCTCCTCTGCGACACTCTCGACTTGGGACAAGCCAGACCAGGACAAATCCTTAAAACCAGCCGTTTCCTGATGAAAGGTTACAAGTTTCAGCGCTTTGTCCTAGACTTACAACTCCTTCCTTGGTACTTCCTCAATTGGATTACCTTTAGAATTGCTAGTTTTTCACTCCTACCCTATATTCAAATCAATAAAATAATTTTTTACCGAGCAGTATTGGCTCGAAAACGTCCAAAAGCTTGAAGGATTTCCCCTCAAGCTTTTTTCTATCAATGAGTTTCTCCTCCTACCAACTTGAGGTCCTCATCCCCATATTCGATAATAGCGCCGATTGCCGCTTCTATCCCTCGCCTAATGTCAACTAAACTCATAGCTGGGGTAGTCGGTCTATTCACCACCTGTTCCATCATATAAGGAATATGCATAAAACCTGCCTTAACATGTGGAAATTTCTTTTCTACCAAATAGAGGGCCTGATACATCAAATGATTGCAGACAAAAGTTCCTGCCGTATTGGAAACAGAGGCCGGCAATCCCTCTTTTTTTATAGCTTGAACCATTGCTTTAATCGGTAGACTACTAAAGTAGGCCGGAGCACCATCTGGACGAATAGGAAGATCAATCGGTTGATTGCCTTCATTATCAGAAATCCGTGCATCGTCTTGATTAATGGCCACTCGTTCCGGTGTCAAGCTAGTTCGTCCACCTGCTTGACCAATACAAAGGACAAAGTCAGGTTGATAACAGTTCATCTCTTCTTCCAATACATGGGCCGATTTGTGAAAGACTGTCGGCACTTCTAGCCAACGGACCTCAGCACCATAGATTTCAGCTGGTAAACCTTTAATGGCCTCCAAGGCTGGATTAACCTTTTCCCCTCCAAAGGGCTCAAAACCTGTCACTAATACTTTCATTTCCAACTCCTTACAAACGATTCCATGAGATTCTTTTCTTAAAAATAAGTATAACATATTTCCCTTATTCTGGAGTGAAAAGGACTAGCGAGGCTAGGATTGATCTTTGAGTTTATTAAAAGAATAAAATACTAATCAAGGCCAAAATAGCTGGACCACCTTGCTTCAAAATAATTTTCTTATCTGCTGTAAGAGAGCCATAAGCCGCAGCACCAATCACAAACAAGACAAAAATAGTCACAATTTCTAAATTCTGTGAGAAATAAATTCCATACAAGAGAAAGACTCCTAGCAAAGCATTATAAATCCCTTGATTTTTAAACAATGAACTTACTGACGGACGAGCCAGTTCTTCCTTGTCCATGTTAAAGACACGACTGGTTGCATCTGATTGCATTGCAATACTTTCCAAATAAAAAATGTAAAAATGCTCCAAAGCAACAATCGTTGCTAAAATGATTGTAATAATTGACATCTATTTCTCCTTAAATTTCTATATTTTCAATACCCAAAACCAATTTATTTAATAAACGGCTGAGTTCTGTTCTTTCGGACTCTGTTAAGATACTTTCCATCGCTTCCTTAACCTTGATATGTTGCAGAGGGGGATTCACCACTAACTGCTCCTTGGCATACTTCGTAGCCTCTACCAAGACTTCCCGCTGATTTTCAGGATTACGATGACGCTCCACCAAACCTTCCTTTTCCAAAATCTTGAAATGCCGTGTCAAAGCAGCCTGATCAATTTTTAAACGCTCCTGAACCGCTATTTGATTACAAGGGGAATGCTTCAGCAAAAATAATAAAATCTGATACCGTGTCAAACTAATTCCAAGTCTTTTTTCAAATAATTGCGTGCTCGCTTGCTCAGACAAGCGGAGTTGATACAGTAAATCTTGAATCTCTATCATTTCTTCCCTCTTATATATTGATTTATCAATAGTTGATAAATCAATTATGTCATAAAGTAAAATAAATTGCAAGAATTATGCTTAACTCATTACAAGATGGTGACTCTCCATTTTCCATTCAAATTGACAAAGAAAAAACGAACGAGACTCGCTTCCTAGCACGAAAGCTAGATCTCATTCGTCAAAATGATATTACAAAGTCTGGTTTATCCATTCATTGAAACGTGAACGTGGTCATAGTGATTTTCTGTCACGCTACCACGGTCTGGCATTGGGTTCCAAGTATTAGCTGGTCCATATTTGCTATCGAATGGAGCATAGAAACGTTGTTTCCAGATGATGTAACTAATGCCACGGCTAGCCATGTTTTGAATAGCATATTCCGCAATCTTATCCCCTAGTTCTGAGCCTTCTGGTACCATAAAGTCGATAGCCAAACCTTTTCCGTGATCTCCACTGTCTCCTGGACGGTAACCACTAAAGGATGTGATGCCAAACAAGTTGGCAATTTCTTCTTTAAAGGCAGCCGTCTGTGGTTGAAGACCTGCATTTTCAGATTTTGCTACTGCCAGTCCAGCATAATCAGGCGCAGCTGGAGCTGCGTAAGTTGTTGAAGCTGTTTTTGTCTCTTCTGGTTGATAAGTAGAAACTGCTGGTGTAGCTTCACTTGATGCTACTTCTTTTACTTCTTCTGAACTTGTTGCAGTTGTTGCCACTGTTGACGCAGCCTGAGGACTGGCTTGTGTTTCCTCTTTCTCAGCTGGCGTCATTGCCTGAGGAGCTACTTCTTCAACTGGACTAGTTGTTTCAGCTGTTTGTCCCTCTGGCGTAGTAGAGTCTGTAGATGGTGCCACTTCTTCTGTAGCAGTCACTGTCTCTGCAACTTCTGAATTTGATGCTACTTCTTTTGTACTTGTAGTTTCTACCGCTTTTGGAACTTCTGCAATCGGTTGAGAAAGATCTGCAACCTGAACAGTTTGATCATCTACGGTTACTTGATTGGTTGTCAAATCCGCTGTCGCAGTTGTCACTTCTTCACTAGAGTCTGCTTGAGGAGTTTGGATTTCAACTTCTGTTACTTCTTCTGATTCATTGACAGTCGTTATCAAAATAGTTTCTGGGAAAATCAAGTCCATATTAGTGATTTTATTCAAATTCGCAAGAACTGTGACATCTACACCCAAGGCTTCTGCAATGGTGCTCAAGGTATCGCCATACTGAACTGTATAACTTGTTTTGTTGTCCGTTTTAGTCAAATCATTTTGGATTTGCTCAACACTACGTGCAGTCCAAAGAACTTCTTCTGCTTGAGTTGCCAATACTGGGGCAAATGACAAGGCTACTGTTGACGCTAATATTATTCTTTTCTTCATTCTTTCAAATTCCTTTCAAATGAGTACCTGTCTATGATAACACAAAAAATGCAGAAAAAAAGCCCTCCCGGGCCTATTTAACAGAACTGTCTATTCATTGTAACAAACTCGGTTACTTGAAATAGTTTGTTAGGTCTCTGTCACAAATCTGACACAATCTTCTCGTTACTTGCTCTCAAAAATATGAGGAATATCTGTTAGCGACTGAATCCTGTGATTCCCTTCATAAGACGACTCTAAAAAGTTGATACTTTGAATCTCACTATTCTGGGCGAATTCCACATCCAGAGTCCGGTCCCCTATATAATAAGTCTTGTCAGAATCCAACTGATACTTGTCTAACAGATAGGTAGCCGCTTCTGGACTGGGCTTCCGCGCAAAGCCACTCTGACTGGTTAAAATCTCTGTGAAATAGGATTCCAATCCCAAGTCTCTTAGAATGGTAAAAGCATTGTCTCCCTTATGAGTGTAAACAAAGTTCCGAATCCCTACTTGGTCTGCCCAAGCCAACACCTCACGCGCACCTGGCATCAAAACTACCTGGGCATTCTTCTCAGCAAGACTCTGGGCACGCACCTGATTTAGCACTTCCACATCCAGTTTTCTCTCTTCTGCCACCTGCACAAGCAAATCCTGCACAGAAAATTTAAGGATAAACTCTCTCACTTTCTCCTTATCATAAGGAATAGAAAACTGAGCAAAAGTCTCCTCAATCCCTGATAAAATCTCTTCGTAAGAGTCCAATAAAGTCCCGTCTAAATCCCAAATAAAAGCTGTTTTTTGCATTTCCTATCCTTTCAAGCTCATATAACGCTGGTAACGGTAGCGTAGAAATAACCAACGAAAACCATTATCCAAAAGAGTTCCTGCCCAAATACCAGGCAAGCCCCAACCAAGAACAATTCCCATCAGATAGGCTGTCCCAATGCGAATACACCACATTCCTATACTTGTCGCATAAAAGGGAAACCGAGCATTCCCCAAACCCTGCCAAACTGCCGTATAAATAACTGTCCCTGTCGCCATGGGAGTACCAAGTAGTGAAAAAAGTGTCACTAGAACACTAGCCTCAACCGCTAGAGGATCAGTCGTATAGAGATGAGTCAGTGGTATTCCTAAGGCATAGATACTAAAGGTCAAGGGCAACATGAGAAAAAGAGAGAGCCAAAAGGTTTGCTTACTCAAACCAGCTACTCTTTTCCAATCATCCTCCCCAACTGCTCGGGCTACCAACATAACCGTTGCCGTAGCAACGCCAAAGGCTGGCATGTAGTTAAACTGGGTCAAGACTTCTCCGACCGCATTTCCAGCCACTGCCTCCGTCCCAAAAGAAACGACCAAGGCAATGATCACTACATCTCCAGCCCGCATCATAAGTCTCTCTCCAGCTACTGGTAAAGCCAAAGTCAGTAAATCTTTATCCAGTCCAAAAGTTGGCTTCGCATAAGGCAGTTTTAATTGTGACCACAAAATCACAAGACCAACCACACGAGACAGAATAGTCCCCCAAGCAACACCCGCTATCCCCATATCAAGGATAAAAATAGCTAGGCTAGAAAAGAGAATATTCAAGGCATTTGACAAGAGACTAACATAAAGAGGCAGACGTGGATTATGCGTTGCACGAATCAAGGCTCCCAAACTCGTCATCAAGCCCAAAAGAACAATCGATCCGCCTACCAAGGATAGATACAGTCCACCACTCTCAGCTACATCTCTCTCCGTTCCCAAGAGTCCAATCATCTCTTGCCCAGCGAAGATGGACAAAGCTCCTAAAAGGAAACTTAATAGTAAAGTAATTTTCAACGCCTCAGTCACATGATAGGCTAGCTTAGACTGATCCTTCTGCCCCAAACTTTTTGAAATAACACTAGAAATAGCTGCCCCTAGAGCAATGAAAATCGCCTGATAAATAGTGATAATATTGCCAGCTACTGATACACCCGAAATAGCTATCAATCCTGAATGAGCAACCAAATAACTGTCCACCATTCCCATGAGCATCTGCAAAAAGTTTTCACCCATAGCTGGTAAGGCAATATTAAGAATGTCTTTATTTTTCTTAAACAATCTCTCCTCCTGATGAAAAGAAACTCAGTTGGTTTCCCAACCGAGTTTACTCCCTCTGTCTTAAAGTCCTAGATAAGCTTCAACCGCTGCTTGCATGTCAGTAGCTGCCACAGTTGTCTTGTGACGAACTGGAGCTGTTTCAAGGCCATCAACCGCTGGTGGCACTGCCACTCCTGAAATGTCATGTAATTGAGCCAAGGCTTCAAAATCAGTTAAACCTGCTTTTCCTGTTACAGCCTCTACTGCAACTACTGGGAACTTGTATGGACTAGCTGTTGAAGCAATCACTGTCTTAGTCGCATCATCAGTAACCGCTTGGTATTTTCTATAAACTGCTGAGGCAACCGCCGTATGTGGATCCTCAATATAAGAATCTGACTCATAAACACGCTTGATTTCTGCCGCTGTTTCTTCCTCAGTCGCATATTCAGCTGCAAAGAGCTCCAGAATCTCTACATCAAAATCAGTCAGTTCATATTGTCCTTGTGTATTCAAGGCATTCATGAGTTCAGCCGTCTTAACCGCATCATTCCCCAAAAGATGGAAAATCAAACGCTCCAAGTTTGAAGATACCAAGATATCCATAGATGGACTAGTTGTTACTTTAAACTCACGTTTCTTGTCGTAAACACGTGTCTTGAAGAAGTCTGTCAAAACATTGTTGTCATTTGAAGCACAGATCAATTTACCAACTGGCAAACCAATTTGCTTAGCATAAAAGGCAGCCAAGATATTTCCAAAGTTTCCTGTTGGTACTGTGAAGTTGACCTTATCACCAGCCACAATCTCACCAGTTTTGACCAACTGAGCGTAGGCATAAACATAATAAACAATTTGTGGTACCAAACGACCAATGTTCATAGAGTTAGCTGATGAAAATTGCAACTTGTTGGCCGCTAATTTTTCACGAAGGGCTACATCGTTAAACATATGTTTCACGTTGGTTTGTGCATCGTCAAAGTTACCATCAATAGCAATAACATGAGTATTGTTGCCAATCTGAGTGGTCATTTGTAGCTCTTGTACCTTGCTGACACCATCTTTTGGATAAAAGACGATAATTTCAGTACCTGGAACATCTGCGAAGCCTGCCATAGCAGCTTTCCCTGTATCACCAGATGTCGCTGTCAAAATGACAATCTTGTTCTCCAAGCCATGTTTCTTAGCAGCAGTCGTCATAAAGTATGGCAAGATAGACAAGGCCATATCCTTAAAGGCAATCGTTGAACCATGGAACAGTTCCAAGTTGTATTGCCCGTCTAATTTCACCAAAGGCGCTATAGCTGGAGTATCAAACTTGCTATCGTAGGCATTGTTGATACAGTAGTCCAACTCCTCAGCTGTAAAGTCATCTAAAAATGCTGACAAAACAAGCTTAGCAACTTCCTGATAAGAAGCATCTTTCAATTTGTCAAAGTCCAAATCTACCTTTGGATAAGTAAGCGGTGTAAACAAACCACCGTCCGTCGCCAAACCTTGCAAAATGGCTTGGCTGGCAGTTACTGTATTGTTGGCATCACGCGTTGATTGATAAACTAATGTCATTACTCTCTATCCTTTATCTATAGTCTCTTCCATTATATCATGATTTTTCAGAAAATTCTCCCTTTATAAGAGAAATTATAGTCCCAATTCTTCTTTCAAAGGCTCTAAATAAATCATTTCTTGTTTATTTCTCATCTTCAGTCCTTCATCAGCTAGCAAGAGTAAGTCTTTTGAAAACTCTATAATCGCTGTTTCTTCCTGATCTGTAAGCTTTTTCTTAGAAAATTGTCGCCTTAAAAATTTGTAATTTCTCCCAAATGCTTTAAAGAAAGGTGCTGTTTCTAAGTAAGCTTCTAACTTATCTAAATTAACCAACAATCCCAAGTGAAAAGCTGCAGAAGCAAAAGTCCTATCAAGAGGCTGAGTACACACACTACGAAACTCAACAGTTCCTCGAGTCGTTAAGTCTTGGTATTGGTAACTACGATGAGTTTCAAAATCCTTCTCCTTAGGGTAAATAAGAACCTCATCCCCATTCAGAGTAAATGCCTGGATTTCAGGCATAGGCAAATAATCCCTTGCCTGAACCGGATAAAAATAATAGGTCTGCCCATTACGTTCCGCAGTAAAAATTGCAGAATGAGCTAGATAGTCAAAAAAATCCTCCTCATCATCAAAGAGTCTAGCATTAACCCCCACATTCTCTGTATAGATACCATGCATGGATTCTTCCCAGAAAATATCCCTTGAAATTTTCGTATCCCAATCTGCACCCGAAAATTCAGAGTTCGCAAATAAATAAGCCTTAGCTGCTTCAATTTGAGTAAAAGTATTAATCACCCGTAAGTAGTTGGATTTTGAAATATCCAGCTGAACCTGACTCCCACAGATAAAAGCACCATATTCAGGGAAATGATGCAAGTCTGATTTAGTCACATTTCTACTCAAATTCAAATAGTCCATCAACATCTGATAGCGTGGGTAAGAAACTGGACAATTCTCATTTTTATCCCAGTTGGGATGAATACCACAGCCAACAATAGCATGATTGGATTCACTTAATTTACTCTGAATTACATCCATATAATTATTAAAACGATTCTCGACCTCTTGAATCGTTTCAGCCTTACCAAATGCAAACTCAATCGTCGTATAGGAAACTTCAAACAAAATCGCATCCTGACTTATCGGATCCACTAACTGGATAGGATTGTCAAAATCATCTACCTTTTCTACAGTGAAATCCAGAGCGGAAACTAAATAATGAAATAGATCCTTTATAATTTCAACATTTGTAGCATCCCCTTCTAAACTTGCAACAGGATACTCCAACTCAATTCCGATAAACAATTCAGGATTTTCTTTAATATTTTTCAAATACCGATGTTTTAATAAATCGATAGAACGAGACATACTATCTTACTCTTTCTTAATCTAAATAAAATTTGAATAACTACTATTATACCAAAAATAATATAAAAAAGGAACGAAGATTAACTACGTTCCTAACGCTATACTATACCGGCGGCCGGGGTCGAACCGGCACGTCCTTGCGGACACTGGATTTTGAGTCCAGCGCGTCTGCCAATTCCGCCACGCCGGCAAATAGTAACTGGGGTAGCTGGATTCGAACCAACGCATGAGGGAGTCAAAGTCCCTTGCCTTACCGCTTGGCTATACCCCAATAATATAAAATAGGCGAGTGATGGGGATCGAACCCACGCATGCCAGAGCCACAATCTGGTGTGTTAACCACTTCACCACACCCGCCATAATTCTATTAACACGGGCAGTAGGAATTGAACCCACACTGAAGGTTTTGGAGACCTTAGTTCTACCTTTAAACTATGCCCGTAAAATGGAAGGGGAGGGATTCGAACCCCCGAACCCGAAGGAGCGGATTTACAGTCCGCCGCGTTTAGCCTCTTCGCTACCCTTCCAAAATATATAAATGGCGCGAGACGGAATCGAACCGCCGACACATGGAGCTTCAATCCATTGCTCTACCAACTGAGCTACCGAGCCTTATTGCGGGAGCAGGATTTGAACCTACGACCTTCGGGTTATGAGCCCGACGAGCTACCGAGCTGCTCCATCCCGCGTTAATAAAAAAGGAGGATGTGGGATTCGAACCCACGCACGCTTTTACACGCCTGACGGTTTTCAAGACCGTTCCCTTCAGCCGGACTTGGGTAATCCTCCAAAATAGTTTATACGGGAATAAACCCGTGTCCTCTTAGTGAAAAGATAATATTTCAATCCTCTAATAATGGACTAAACACTATGGGCACGAGTGGACTCGAACCACCGACCTCACGCTTATCAGGCGTGCGCTCTAACCACCTGAGCTACGCGCCCAAGTTAAAAACTTGGTACAAAGAACAAAGTTCAAAGCGGGTGACGAGAATCGAACTCGCGACAACAGCTTGGAAGGCTGTAGTTTTACCACTAAACTACACCCGCTAAAATGGGAGTTAACGGGATCGA
>NZ_VMMF01000020.1:0-60188 GCF_013277075.1 Streptococcus sp. 959 | reverse complement strand
GATATGGAAGTCGCTTAGCTTTATTCCGCCATAGCTCAGTTGGTAGTAGCGCATGACTGTTAATCATGATGTCGTAGGTTCGAGTCCTACTGGCGGAGTAGTTAATTAAAGGAGGTCTTGACCTCTTTTTTGTTATGTAATTAATAATCTATCTCGCACCTAATGACGCGAGATATTTCAGATTTTTATCATTTGTCAACTGTAGTCGGTTGAAGAAAAGCTAAGAACGAGAAAGGACACATTTCGTCCTTTCTTTTTTGATATTTAGAGCGATGAAAATCCATTTTTTGAAGTTTTCAAAGTTCCCAAATCCAAAGGCATTTCGCTTGATAAGTTTAATGAGATTATTAGTCGCTTCTAATTTGGAGTTAGAATAGGGTAGTTGAAGGGCACTGTTTCAGCCTGAGCCTAGAAATTCGACAGTTGAAGTGGAAATGGAAAGCTGATGAGTAATGTCGGTCATAGAAGTCTTTTCAATCAACTTCTGAGCAATCTTTTGGTTGATAATACGAGGAATTTGATGATTTTTCTTGACGATAGAAGTTTCAGACACCATCATTTTCGGACACTGATAGTACTTAAAACGACGCTTTCTAAGTAGAATTCTGGTAGGCATACTAGTTGTTTCAAGGTAAGGAATTTTCGACGGTTTTTGAAAATCATATTTCTTCATTTAACTTCCGCAATCAGGGCAAGATGGGGCGTCGTAGTCCAGTTTATAGATGATTTCCTTATCTGTACCCCTATTATGATATCCATAATTTAGAAATTAGGTATGGAATTTTTTCTACAATAAAATAGGCTCCATAAGATCCATATGGGATTTACCGACTACAAATACTATAGTTACTTTTCTTTTTAATAATTATTAAGTGCTTCATTTCTATTCAATCACTTCATAGTTCTGACTCAAGTTCGTTGAAGAACTCTGGAGAAATATTTATTACTATTGAAATAAAACAGGATAATTTATTCAATCATTTATAGGAAATTTTTTATTTTTAGGGATTTAATAGTTTGTTTTTGATGTAAGATATTTATCTCTATTCTGTCAACTTTTTCTATTTTTTATCTTGTTGAGGTTGGTATTTTAACAATTCAGGAATTATTAATGATTAATTAAAATTTTTTGTTAGAATAAGGTCATAAAAGGTAAAGGAGTGTATGCTTATGCTACAAAGTATTTATGAGCAGATGACGGATTTTTATAGAAATATTGAAGAAGAGTATGGTACTGTATTTGGTGATAATTTTGATTGGGAACATTTCCATTTTAAATTTTTGATTTATTATTTAGTGAGATATGGTATTGGGTGTCGTAGGGATTTTATCGTTTATCATTATCGTGTTGCTTATCGTTTGTATCTTGAAAAGATGATAATGAATCGAGGTTTTATTTCTTGTTGAGGTAATTTTAGTAAATTTCCGAACAAACTTACTTTTTCATGGCAATATAACAATAAATAGCTGGTAATTTTTCTAAATCATTTTTTAATAGTTGGAAATAGCAAATCTTTCTATTGTTTCTTCTTGATAAAAAGGCGATTTTTTCTTATAATAAATTGTAAGATATAATTGCAGGTGAGATTCCTGCCATGTATGTGAGAAAGGAAGAGCCTGAGGGCTCAGACAAGATTATGACTTCAGTTGTTGTTGTAGGTACCCAATGGGGTGATGAAGGTAAAGGGAAGATTACGGACTTCCTTTCAGCGAATGCAGAAGTGATTGCACGTTACCAAGGTGGTGATAATGCAGGTCACACGATTGTGATTGATGGTAAGAAGTTTAAATTGCACTTGATTCCATCTGGGATTTTCTTCCCTGAAAAAATCTCTGTTATCGGGAATGGTATGGTTGTAAATCCTAAATCTCTTGTAAAAGAGTTGAACTATCTTCATGAGGAAGGTGTAACAACTGATAATTTGCGTATTTCTGATCGTGCGCATGTTATTTTGCCTTATCATATCGAGTTAGACCGTTTGCAAGAAGAAGCTAAGGGCGACAATAAGATTGGTACTACAATCAAGGGAATTGGTCCAGCTTATATGGACAAGGCTGCTCGTGTGGGAATTCGTATCGCAGATCTTTTGGATAAAGACATTTTCCGTGAGCGTTTAGAACGTAACCTTGCTGAAAAGAATCGTCTTTTTGAAAAATTGTATGATAGTAAAGCGATTGCTTTCGATGATATTTTTGAAGAGTATTACGAATATGGTCAACAAATCAAGAAATATGTGACAGATATATCTGTCATCTTGAATGATGCGCTTGATAACGGTAAACGCGTCCTTTTTGAAGGTGCCCAAGGTGTTATGCTAGATATCGACCAAGGTACTTATCCATTTGTTACGTCATCAAACCCTGTGGCTGGTGGTGTGACAATTGGTTCTGGTGTTGGTCCAAGTAAGATTGACAAGGTTGTAGGTGTATGTAAGGCTTATACAAGTCGTGTAGGAGACGGTCCTTTCCCAACTGAGTTGTTTGATGAAGTAGGAGAACGTATCCGTGAAGTAGGTCATGAATATGGTACTACAACTGGTCGTCCACGTCGTGTGGGTTGGTTTGACTCAGTTGTCATGCGTCATAGCCGTCGCGTTTCTGGTATTACTAACCTTTCTTTGAACT
Source organism: Streptococcus sp. 959 (assembly GCF_013277075.1). Lineage (GTDB taxonomy): Bacteria > Bacillota > Bacilli > Lactobacillales > Streptococcaceae > Streptococcus > Streptococcus pseudopneumoniae_C. The sequence continues at coordinate 57,563 of NZ_VMMF01000020.1, read as the reverse complement.
CTATCGATGTTTTGAGTGGTTTAGATACAGTGAAAATCTGTGTGGCTTATGATCTGGATGGTCAACGTATTGACTACTATCCAGCTAGTCTTGAGCAATTGAAACGTTGCAAGCCTATCTATGAAGAGTTGCCAGGTTGGTCAGAAGATATCACCGGAGTTCGTAATTTGGAAGATCTTCCTGAGAATGCGCGTAACTATGTTCGTCGTGTGAGTGAATTGGTTGGCGTTCGTATTTCTACTTTCTCAGTAGGTCCTGGTCGTGAACAAACAAATATTTTAGAAAGTGTTTGGTCGTAAGAGATTTTTAAGATTTGTTTAAGATAGGTCGGGTATACTATAGACAGTTACAAGAAGACCTCCTAACTTGTTGTAACAAATATCCTAAACTTTTCTTTTTCATAATAATCTCCCTATAGAGTCACCGCATTCGGTGGCTTTTTTTGTGTTGGGATTCATGATATAATAATAAAATCGAGAAGTAGAAAAAGGGAAATTGATGAATTATACAGTTGAAGAAAAAGAAATCTTTATGAGGGAGGCTTTGAGAGAGGCTGAGATTGCTTTAGAACACGATGAAATTCCAATTGGTTGTGTGATTGTCAAAGATGGGGAAATCATTGGTCGTGGGCATAATGCGCGTGAGGAATTGCAGCGAGCGGTTATGCATGCGGAGATTATGGCAATAGAGAATGCGAACTTGAATGAGGAGAGCTGGCGCTTGCTGGATTGCACGCTTTTTGTGACCATTGAGCCTTGTGTCATGTGTAGTGGGGCGATTGGACTCGCCCGTATTCCAAACGTGGTCTATGGGGCTAAAAACCAGAAATTTGGCGCTGCTGGAAGTTTGTACGATATCTTGACAGATGAGCGTCTCAACCATCGTGTAGAGGTTGAAACGGGAATTTTGGAAGATGAATGCGCAGCTATCATGCAGGACTTTTTTAGAAATAGACGGAAAAAATAATTTTTCTTTTAAAATGAATAGGAATGTGATATAATAAATAGTGGAGCAACAGTTCTGCGTGAAGCGGGTCAGGGGAGGAATCCAGCAGCCCTAAGCGATTTGAATTGTGTGCTCTTTTTTTCGTGCTTTTTCCGAATAAATAAGATAGAATAATCTAGAATAAATGATAATAGAAAAGAGAATATGATGAAAATTCGTGGTTTTGAATTGGTTTCGACTTTTACAGATGAAAATTTATTGCCAAAGCGTGAGACAGCGCATGCGGCTGGTTACGATTTAAAGGTTGCAGTGTGTACGGTTATTTCGCCAGGAGAGATTGTCTTGGTTCCGACAGGAGTTAAGGCTTATATGCAACCGACTGAGGTTCTCTACCTCTATGATCGTTCTTCAAACCCTCGTAAGAAGGGCTTGGTCTTGATTAACTCTGTAGGTGTCATTGATGGGGATTATTATGGAAATCCTGGGAATGAAGGGCATATTTTTGCTCAGATGAAGAATATTACAGATCAAGAAGTTGTTCTTGAAGTTGGAGAACGTGTTGTCCAGGCTATCTTTGCTCCTTTCTTAATTGCAGATGGAGATGCGGCTGATGGCGTTCGAACTGGTGGATTTGGCTCAACTGGTCACTAGGATGAAAATTATCTTTGTACGTCATGGAGAGCCAGATTATTGTGAGTTAGAGGAGCGTTCTTATACGGGATTTGGGATAGATTTGGCACCCTTGTCTGAGAAGGGACGGCAGCAAGCTCAGGAACTGAGCAAAGATCCTTTCCTCTCTTCAGCAGAAATAATCGTATCTTCTGCAGTCACAAGAGCTTTAGAAACGGCTTCTTATGCGGTTTGTGCTACGGGTCTTCCTTTAAGAGTAGAGCCTTTATTACATGAATGGCAGGTCTATGAAAGTGGCACAGATAATTTTGAAAAAGCTCGTACTATGTTTCTAGAAAATAAGGGGGAGTTACTTCCCAATAGTCCTATTCAGTATGAGACAGCTGCGGAGATGAAGTCTCGTTTTCTAGAATGCATGGCTAAATATCGAGATTATCAGACCGTGATAGTGGTGACCCACAACATGCTCATGCGCCAGTTTGTGCCAAATGAGAAGATTGATTGTTGCCAAGTGATTGAGTGTGAGTTAGAGATATAGAAAGAGGTTTATCATCGCAAAGAAAAAAGCGACATTTGTATGTCAAAATTGTGGGTATAATTCCCCTAAATATCTTGGGCGTTGTCCAAACTGTGGGTCTTGGTCTTCCTTTGTAGAAGAGGTTGAGGTTGCCGAGGTAAAGAATGCGCGTGTGTCCTTGACAGGTGAGAAAAGCAAGCCCATGAAACTGGCTGATGTGACTTCCATCAACGTTAATCGAACCAAGACGGAGATGGAGGAATTCAACCGTGTACTTGGAGGCGGAGTGGTACCAGGAAGTCTCGTCCTTATCGGTGGGGATCCTGGTATTGGGAAATCAACCCTTCTTCTACAAGTTTCAACCCAGCTGTCTCAAGTGGGAACTGCTCTCTATGTCAGTGGGGAGGAGTCTGCCCAGCAGATTAAACTGCGAGCAGAGCGCTTGGGAGATATTGATAGCGAGTTTTATCTCTATGCAGAGACTAATATGCAGAGTGTTCGAGCTGAGATAGAGCGGATCCAACCAGACTTTCTCATTATTGATTCCATCCAGACCATCATGTCTCCTGAGATTTCAGGGGTGCAGGGGTCTGTTTCTCAAGTGCGTGAGGTGACAGCTGAACTGATGCAGCTGGCCAAAACCAATAACATTGCCATCTTTATCGTAGGGCATGTGACCAAGGAAGGAACCTTGGCCGGTCCTCGTATGTTGGAGCACATGGTAGATACGGTACTTTACTTTGAAGGGGAACGCCACCATACCTTTCGTATTTTGAGAGCGGTCAAAAACCGTTTTGGTTCCACTAATGAGATTGGGATTTTTGAGATGCAGTCGGGCGGATTGGTTGAGGTTCTCAATCCGAGTCAAGTTTTCCTAGAGGAGCGTCTGGATGGAGCGACTGGTTCGTCAATCGTTGTGACCATGGAAGGGACGCGTCCGATTTTGGCGGAGGTTCAGGCTTTGGTGACACCGACCATGTTTGGAAATGCTAAGCGTACGACGACAGGACTTGATTTTAATCGTGCTAGTCTGATTATGGCTGTTTTGGAAAAGAGGGCAGGTCTTCTCTTGCAAAATCAGGACGCCTATCTTAAATCTGCTGGCGGTGTCAAATTGGATGAACCTGCCATTGACTTGGCCGTTGCAGTTGCCATTGCTTCGAGCTATAAAGACAAGCCAACTAATCCTCAGGAATGTTTTGTTGGAGAGCTTGGTTTGACGGGAGAAATTCGGCGCGTGAATCGTATCGAGCAACGCATCAATGAAGCTGCTAAACTGGGCTTTACTAAGATTTATGTACCGAAAAATTCTTTGACAGGAATCACTCCGCCCAAGGAAATTCAGGTCATTGGTGTGACTACCATTCAGGAGGTTTTGAAAAAGGTCTTTGCATAATCCGTGACAAATCCTCTTAAAAATGATAAGATAGGAGAAATATTTGACCATCAAATTTTCGAGGAGGGAATCATGTCGTATTTTGAACAGTTTATGCAAGCCAATCAGGCTTATGTTGCCCTACATGGGCAGTTAAATCTGCCACTTAAACCCAAAACTAGAGTAGCCATTGTGACCTGTATGGACTCACGTCTGCACGTTGCGCAAGCTCTGGGCTTGGCACTTGGGGATGCTCACATCTTGCGGAATGCAGGTGGTCGAGTGACTGAGGACATGATTCGTTCGCTGGTGATTTCCCAGCAACAGATGGGGACAAGAGAGATTGTGGTGCTGCACCATACAGACTGTGGTGCTCAGACTTTTGAAAATGGTCCTTTTCAGGAGTATTTGAAAGAGGAACTGGGTGTCGACGTGTCAGACCAGGACTTTTTGCCCTTCCAAGATATAGAGGAGAGTGTGCGTGAGGACATGCAAGCCCTTATCGAGTCTCCTCTAATACCAGATGATGTCATTATCTCTGGTGCCATTTACGATGTGGATACAGGAAGTATGACAGTCGTAGAATTATAAATACTTTATTTAGAAAGAAAGTGTATGAAGAAAAACAGTATTTTATTTATTTTTATTTTATTGCTCTGTATTGGTTTACAGTATGAAACCATCTACTATACGGACGGTTCGATGTCAGGTGCGGAATATGGACTAATGGGAGTTTCTATCTTTCTAGCTCTCTTTTACATGATTCCGGCTCTTTATTTCCTTTTCCGTATTGGGAAAAAATGGGAATTGCCAAAGAATGCCCTGATTTTGTCTTTATTGGGTGGGATGTTCTTTTCAGGCTGGTTATCTAGCTTTGCGAATACCTATATCCATGATTTACTAGGTGTTCTTTTCCCAGATAGTGCATTTTTAAATGCCTTTGAAAGTGCTATTGTGGCTCCTTTGGTAGAAGAACCCTTGAAATTGTTGCCACTTATCTTTGTTTTAGCTTTGATTCCTGTACGAAAATTAAAATCTTTGTTTTTACTAGGGATTGCTTCTGGTTTGGGATTCCAAATGATTGAGGATATTGGTTATATTCGTACGGATTTGCCAGAGGGATTTGACTTTACCATTTCGAGAATTTTAGAGCGCATCATCTCAGGAATTGCCTCTCACTGGACTTTTTCAGGTCTGGCTGTAGTGGGTTTTTACTTACTTTACAGAGCCTATAAAGGACAGAAGGTTGGAAAGAAACAGGGGATTATCTTCCTAAGTTTAGCCTTAGGAACTCACTTCTTGTTTAACTCTCCTTTTGTAGAATTAGAGACAGAGTTGCCACTAGCGATTCCAGTAGTTACAGCCATTACTCTCTATGGTTTTTATCAGGCTTATCGCTTTGTTGAGAAGCACAATGAGTTGATGAACTAGAATATTTTTCAAAAGAATGATGCAAGGGCACAAATATGGTGCCCTTCTTTTATTTTTGATTGAAAAATAGTGTAAAAAGCGCTACAATGGTAGATGGAAAATCTTGTGAAAAGCACAAGCGATACATATATACCGGAGGAAATCATGTCTTTTTCTGATTTAAAGCTGTTTGCCCTTTCTTCTAATAAAGAATTGGCAGAACGTGTGGCGCAGGAGATTGGGATAGAGTTGGGGAAATCAAGTGTTCGCCAATTTTCAGATGGAGAGATTCAGGTCAACATCGAAGAATCAATCCGTGGGAAACACGTCTTTATCTTACAATCAACTAGTTCACCTGTAAATGACAATCTGCTTGAAATTTTGATTATGGTAGATGCTTTGAAGCGTGCGAGTGCAGAATCTGTCAATGTTGTCATGCCTTACTATGGGTATGCACGTCAGGATAGAAAGGCGAGAGCGCGTGAGCCAATCACTTCAAAACTTGTCGCAAATATGCTTGAAGTAGCTGGAGTAGATCGCTTATTGACAATCGACTTGCATGCTGCGCAGATTCAAGGATTCTTTGATATTCCTGTGGATCACTTGATGGGAGCTCCTCTGATTGCGGATTATTTTGAGCGTCGCGGTATGGTTGGTTCTGACTATGTGGTTGTCAGCCCAGACCATGGAGGTGTGACTCGTGCTCGTAAATTGGCAGAATTTTTGAAAACATCTATCGCTATCATTGACAAACGTCGTAGCGTTGATAAGATGAATACCAGTGAAGTTATGAACATCATCGGTAAGGTTGAAGGCAAGACTTGTATCTTGATTGATGATATGATTGATACTGCTGGAACGATTTGTCATGCGGCAGATGCCCTTGCGGAAGCTGGTGCTGTTGAAGTCTATGCGAGCTGTACGCACCCAGTTCTTTCTGGTCCTGCTATGGACAATATCCAAAAATCAGCTATCAAGAAATTGGTTGTTTTGGATACTATCTATCTCCCAGAAGAGCGTTTGATCGATAAGATTGAGCAAATTTCAATCGCTCATCTCCTAGGGGATGCTATTGTACGTATCCATGAAAAACGCCCACTTTCTCCACTTTTCAGTATTGAGAAAAAGATTTAATGACCAAGCCTGAGATAATTCTCAGGTTTTTTTCGTCTCTTTTCCGAATAAATAGATAGAGCTAGTGAATCTAGTAAACCTAGATTTAAAAATGTGCTATAATGAAAGGAGAAGAAATATGACTGTGCGTCATCCGGGCATCAGCCCGACCAACGATTTGGTTGCTAAAAAAATCTTTAGCAATCCAGAAATCACTTGTCAATTTATTCGCGATATGCTGGACTTGCCAGCAAAAAATGTGACGATTTTGGAGGGGAGCAATATTCATGTCTTACCTTCCATGCCGTACTCGGCACAGGATTTCTATACAAGTATAGATGTCTTAGCTGAACTAGATAATGGAACTCAAGTAATTATTGAAATTCAAGTTCATCATCAGAATTTTTTCATCAATCGCCTATGGGCTTATTTGTGTAGTCAGGTCAATCAAAACCTAGAAAAAATTCGCCAGCAAGAGGGCAATACTCATCAGAGTTACAAACACATCGCACCAGTATATGCTATCGCTATCGTGGATAGCAATTACTTCTCAGATGATTTGGCCTTCCACAGTTTTAGTATGCGAGAGGACACGACAGGTGAGGCTTTAACCATCACTAACAATGGACAAGAAAACCATCTAGTCAAGATGATGGCGTTCTTGGAACTAAAAAAATACAGAGAAACCAGCAAAGACGAGGTTCGTAAACCGTGGTTGGAGTTTTTTGGGAACAAGCCCTTTACTCAGCGCCCCGAGCGAGCTATCAGCCAGGCAGACCAACTGCTAGACTACAAGAGCTGGTCCGAGGAGGACAGGAAAATGTTTAGTCAACTACGTATGCGTGAAGAACAAGCCTTGTTAGCACAGGACTATGCTTTGGAACAAGCTGAGGAGAAAGGTTTAGAGCGTGGACGAGCAGAGGGAATTGAACAAGGTTTAGAACAGGGACTGGAGCGTGGAAAAGTTGAAGGAAGTTTGTCTATGTTACTAAATCTAGTCTGTCAAGGTCTTCTAACACCTGAAGTTGCGAGTGAACAATTGGGCATGACTGTCGCTGAGTTTGAGGCGTTGTTGTAAGACCATCACCAATAATGGACAAGAACACCATCTGGTCAAGATGGCATTCTTGGAATTAAAAAAATACAGAGAAACCAGCAAAGACAAGGTTCGCAAGCCGTGGTTGGAGTTTTTCGGGAACAAACCTTTTACCCAGCAACCCGAGCGAGCCATCAGCCAGGCAGACCAACTGCTGGACTACAAGAGCTGGTCCGAGGAGGACAGGAAAATGTTTAGTCAACTACGTATGCGCGAAGAACAAGCCTTGTTAGCACATAACTATGCCTTGGAACGAGCTGAAGAAAAAGGCTTAGAACGTGGACGTGCAGAGTGGATTGAAGAGAGGTAAAAGTAGGTTTAGTAAATCTAGTCCATCAAGGCCTTCTGATTTCAGATGTTGCCATCCAGTAATGATTCGAATAGTCGGGAATATAAAGGATTATTGTTCGTTTGATTGAAATAAGTTAGCTTTTATGAGTGATTAGAGTTCAACATTTAAAGTTTGGACTGTTTTCTCCAATATTTTCTTAAAAATAAGATAAAAATTGTTGACACCAATTATTTAAGTGGTATAACGGTGGTAGTAAAGAAAACTCTTTACAATCAAATAAAAAATAAAAGAGGAGATAAAACAATGAAAAAAGTTTTATTGACATCAGTAGCAGCTCTTGCAGTATTTTCTGCAGTAGTGCCAGCATTTGCAGATAACAATGGTGGAGCTAACCTCCCTGGACCATATGATTCACGTGAAGCATATGAAAGCCAATCAGAATTTGTAACTGCTGATAGAGTTAACGAATATGTGGCAGCATATAGTGAAAATATCAATGCAAATAAAGCTGATCTTGAGAAAGCACAAGCTGAATTGGCAAAAGCAGAAAATGCACCAGAAAACTTCACACATAACCGTGATGAACTTTTAGCACCATACAGAAATGTAGTTGTAGCTGCTCAAAAAGCATACGATGCAGAAGTGGCAAAAGTTCGTAACGAAGCGGTGAAACATTTACAAGAAGTTTTCAATTCAGCTCTTAAAAAAGAAGGTAAATACTATATCTTGAACGAAACTCCTGAACAAGCAAACGCTCGTTATTTGAAAGATCACGCTCAAGATGGTCAAAACGGATAAACAGCTCCATCAGCTACTCCAGAACCAGGTAAACCAGGTGCAGTAGAGCAAGCTAAACAAGCAGAAGAAGCAGCTAAACAAGCAGGTGCAACAGCTAAAGCTGGTCAAAAAGCTCTTCCAAAAACACACGCTTCTAAATAATTTATTTATTTAATGAAGTAACTAATCACTGAAACTTCGTTTCAGTGATTTTTTTGATAAAAGTAAATAAATGAGGGAGATAAAAATGAGCAGACGTTCAACTAAAAATAAGTCACCTATGAAGAAAATTATCGCTTCGCTTGTTGCTGTAGCTATTGTCGCTTTAGGAGGTGTATTCCTTTATAAGACATTCTTAGCTCCAACTGATCAGGCGAGTGAAACTAAGGTAGCGCAAACGACACAAAAAATTGATACGACATCAGCAGAGGAAAAAGAATATCTTAAGAATAAGTTCAGTGGTTTGCTGAATACAAACTCTGACACGATTGCCTATGTGTATGCGCCCGGAACAGAGTTGGATGAGCCAGTTGTTCAAACAACTGATAACTCAACTTATTTAGATAAGAGATTTGATGGTGGTCATGAACCTTATATGGGAACAGTGTTTATGGACACAGATAATAAAAAGGATTTTAGTGACCGTTTAACTTGGTTATTTGGTCATGCTCGTGGTAGTAAAGTTGGGGATCATCGTATGTTTAATGATGTGAACTACTATAGTCGTCAAGATTATTTTGATGAACATCCATATGTTGTGATTGAGACTCCAGAGAAAAAGTATTATTATGAAGCAGTTGCTATGATTATAGTACCAGAAGAAACAGCCTTTTATCGCACTTCATTTGATGATGATAAAGATTTTCAAACGCAGTTAACAACTATTTATGAAACAGCTGAAGTTAAGAAACCAAATGTTAAAGTATCAGCTAAAGATAAGTATTTAGTTCTTTCAACTTGTCGTGAAGAAGATGAAACGATTCGTGCGAATCTATATCTTCGTCAAATACCAGACTCAGAAATGAGTGAGTTTGTCAAACAGCACAAAGATCAATTAACGTATAAACCAACAAGATAAATATATAGACTACTACTACAATAGGAATAAATATAGTCTAGCAAGAATAGAAGTTCTTTGCAGTTGAAAAGGATTTCACTTTTATAATTATAAAGCATAAAAACAGAATTTAGTCATGGGCTAAGTTCTGTTTTTTTAAAACTAAATGGCTATATTCGCCAAAAGTATGAAAAATACTTGGTCTGGCTCTTCCCAATGGTATTTTTTGGTGCTTTCCTTTATAATGGGTGTATGGATAAGAAAAAATTATTATTGATTGATGGGTCTTCTGTTGCTTTTCGGGCGTTTTTTGCGCTCTATCAGCAGTTGGACCGTTTTAAGAATGCGGCTGGTTTGCATACCAATGCCATTTATGGCTTTCAGTTGATGTTGAGTCATTTATTGGAACGGGTTGAGCCGAGTCATATTTTGGTGGCTTTTGATGCGGGAAAGACGACCTTCCGTACAGAGATGTATGCGGACTATAAGGGTGGTCGTGCTAAGACTCCTGATGAGTTTCGTGAGCAATTTCCTTTCATTCGTGAGTTGCTGGATCATATGGGGATTCGCCACTATGAGTTGGCTCAATATGAGGCAGATGATATCATCGGGACGCTGGATAAACTAGCTGAGCAGGATGGTTTTGATATTACCATTGTCAGTGGGGACAAGGACTTGATTCAGCTGACGGATGAGCATACGGTGGTTGAGATTTCCAAGAAAGGTGTTGCTGAGTTTGAGGCCTTTACACCAGATTATCTCATGGAAAAGATGGGACTCACACCGACTCAGTTTATCGATCTCAAGGCGCTTATGGGTGATAAGTCGGATAATATCCCTGGGGTGACCAAAATCGGAGAAAAGACGGGTATCAAGCTCTTGCTGGAGCATGGTTCGCTTGAAGGGATTTATGAAAATATCGATGGGATGAAGGCTTCTAAGATGAAGGAAAATCTCATCAATGATAAGGAACAGGCCTTTTTGTCTAAAACACTGGCGACCATTGATACCAAGGCACCGATTGAGATTGGTTTGGAGGATTTGGTTTATAGTGGTCCAGATGTGGAAAATCTTGGGAAATTCTACGATGAGATGGGCTTCAAACAGCTCAAACAGGCTTTAAATGCATCTTCGACTGATGTGGCTGAGAGTTTGGACTTTACTATTGTTGACCAAATCAGTCAAGATATGCTGAATGAAGAGTCTATCTTCCATTTTGAGCTTTTTGGTGAAAATTATCATACGGATGATTTGATTGGATTTGCCTGGTCTTGTGGGGAAAAGCTCTATGCTACAGACAAGCTTGAACTTTTGCAAGAGCCGATTTTTAAGGATTTTCTAGAAAAAACACCTTTGAGAGTGTATGACTTTAAGAAGGCTAAAGTTCTCTTAAATCGTTATGATGTGAATTTGCAGGCGCCTGCTTTTGACGGCCGTTTGGCTAAATACCTCCTTTCGACTGTGGAGGACAATGAAATTACGACTATCGCTAGTCTTTATGGCCAGACTTATTTGGTTGATGATGAGACCTTCTATGGTAAGGGTGTCAAAAAGGCCATTCCTGAACGCGAGAAATTCTTGGAACATTTGGCTCGTAAGCTTGCTGTATTGGTTGAGACAGAGCCTGTTTTACTTGAGAAACTCAGCGAAAATGGTCAGTTAGAGCTTCTTTATGATATAGAGCAACCTCTGGCTTTTGTCCTTGCCAAGATGGAAATTGCTGGGATTACGGTCAAGAAAGAGACCTTGCTTGAGATGCAGGCTGAAAATGAGCTTGTTATTGAAAAACTGACTCAAGAGATTTACGAGTTGGCTGGTGAGGAGTTTAATATCAACTCGCCTAAGCAGTTGGGCGTACTTCTTTTTGAAAAATTGGGACTTCCTCTAGAGTACACTAAGAAAACCAAGACAGGTTATTCGACAGCGGTGGATGTGTTGGAGCGCCTTGCTCCTATAGCGCCGATTGTTAAGAAAATCCTGGATTACCGTCAGATTGCTAAGATTCAGTCTACTTATGTGATTGGCTTGCAGGACTGGATTTTGGCTGATGGCAAGATTCATACTCGCTATGTTCAGGATTTGACCCAGACAGGGCGTTTGTCTAGTGTGGATCCAAACTTGCAAAATATTCCTGTTCGTTTGGAGCAAGGCCGTCTCATTCGTAAGGCTTTTGTGCCTGAGTGGGAGGATAGTGTGTTGCTCAGCTCTGACTATTCACAGATTGAATTGCGTGTTTTGGCTCATATTTCTAAGGATGAACACTTGATTAAGGCCTTCCAAGAGGGGGCAGATATCCATACCTCGACAGCCATGCGTGTCTTTGGAATTGAACGTCCTGAGGATGTGACTCCGAATGACCGTCGTAATGCCAAGGCGGTTAACTTTGGAGTGGTTTACGGGATTTCAGACTTTGGCTTGTCTAATAATCTGGGCATCAGCCGTAAAGAAGCAAAAGCCTATATTGATACTTACTTTGAACGCTTCCCAGGTATTAAAAACTACATGGATGAGGTGGTGCGTGAGGCGCGTGATAAGGGCTATGTAGAGACCCTCTTCAAGCGTCGTCGTGAGTTGCCAGATATCAATTCGCGTAACTTTAACATTCGTGGTTTTGCGGAGCGGACTGCTATCAACTCTCCTATTCAGGGATCTGCGGCAGATATTCTCAAGATTGCTATGATCCAGCTAGATAAGGCTCTAGTTGAAGGTGGTTATCAGACCAAGATGTTGTTACAAGTGCACGATGAAATCGTCCTTGAAGTGCCTAAATCGGAACTAGCAGAGATGAAAAAATTGGTCAAACAAACCATGGAAGAAGCCATCCAACTCAGTGTTCCCCTCATCGCAGATGAAAATGAAGGGGCAACCTGGTATGAGGCTAAATAAAAAGGGGGCTAGTCCTCTTTTTTGTAGTCAAAATCTGCAAGCCTTTTCAAATTGTGCTATACTGATGAAAAAGGAGAATTTCTATGAGTCAAGAATTTATCAATCCAAGTGATGGCGTGATTCGTCAGTATCTCGCAACGAGTAAAACCCTTGCTGTTGTGGGTTTGTCAGACCGTGAGGAAACAACCAGCAATCGAGTGACCAAGGAGATGCAGGCTCGGGGTTATAAAATTATCCCTGTCAATCCCAAGGCAGCAGGTGGCGAAATCTTGGGTGAAAAGGCTTATGCCAGCCTCGCTGAGATTCCTTTTCCTGTAGACATTGTCAATGTTTACCGTCGCAGCGAGTTTTTGCCAGATGTAGCGCGTGATTTTCTCAAGGCTGATGCTAAGATTTTTTGGGCACAGCTAGGACTTGAAAGTCTAGAAGCGGAAGAAATCTTGCGTGCTGGTGGATGCGAGGACATCGTGATGAATCGTTGCATCAAGAGAGAACATACTCGCTTGATTGAGGAAGCATAAGAAAAGGTAGCTGGTGGGCTACCTTTTGTGTTAGAAAATGCCTATAAGGGTCTGCATACCGAGGCTGGTGAGGATGATGGCAATCCAGCAGACGGCTCCGAGAACAATGGATTTTCCACTGGATTTGACCATAGCGACCAGATTTGTTTTGAGACCGATGGCACTCATGGCCATGATAATGAAGAATTTGGAGAGTTGTTTGAGTGGGGTAAAGAAATTACTGGACACACCAAGAGAGGTCAGAAGGGTGGTTAGGAGCGATGCAAGGATGAAGTAAAGGATAAAAAGTGGGAAGACTTTTTTCAGTTGCAATCCTTGCTTATTTTTTTGCTTGCGACTTTGCCAGTAGGAGAGAAAGAGAGTGATGGGGATAATAGCCAGAGTCCGCGTAAGTTTGACAATAGTTGCTGATTCGAGGGTATTGGTCTGGTAGAGGCTGTCCCAGGCGCTGGCTGTAGCTGTTACAGAGGAAGTATCATTGACCGCAGTTCCTGCAAAGAGGGCGAAGCCTTCATTTGATAAGTGAAGCCAGGTGCCTAGAGTTGGAAAGATGAGTGCAGCCAAGACATTGAAGAAAAAGATAACGGAAATGGCTTGGGCTACTTCTTTTTCCTTGGCATGGATAACAGGTGCTGTCGCAGCAATAGCCGAACCACCGCAGATAGAAGAACCCACTCCAATCAAGGTAGCCAGTTTTGTGTCCAGTGCAAAGAAGCGCTGGAAGAGGTAGGCAACAATCAAGGCTATTGAGATAGTGGACAGGATGACAGGGAGCGAAGATTGCCCAACTGCGAAGACTTGCGAGATATTGAGACCAAAACCAAGCAAAATAACAGCATATTGGAGCAATTTCTTGGAACTAAAGGTCAATCCTGCGTCTAGTTGTTTGTATGGTGAGAGCCAGGGGTGGAGGAGCATTCCAGCAAAAATTGCAAAAACAGGTGCACCCACGACGGGGAAAAGTCCTCCTAGAAACCAAGATACGATAGAAATGAGAAGGCAGGCCAAGATTCCTGCTCCATTTTTTGATAGAAATGACATACAAACCTCCAAATAGAATCTGTTACCATTATAGACCTGTAAAGAGGAAAAGTAAAATAGAAAGTGGAAAGCTATTCTCTAATGTATTTTTGCGGTCGGGGGGCTTTTGTAGTATAATAGAGATACGTTTTGAAAGTAGGAGGTATCTATGGACTTAACTAAGCGCTTTAATAAACAGTTAGATAAGATTCAAGTTTCGTTGATTCGTCAGTTTGACCAGGCTATTTCTGAGATTCCTGGGGTCTTGCGTTTGACCTTGGGGGAACCTGATTTTATAACGCCAGACCATGTCAAGGAGGCGGCTAAGCGAGCGATTGACCAGAACCAATCCTACTATACAGGGATGAGTGGTCTGCTGACTTTACGTCAGGCGGCCAGTGATTTTGTTAAGGAAAAGTACCAACTGGACTATGCTCCTGAAAATGAAATCTTGGTTACAATTGGGGCGACAGAGGCCTTATCTGCTACTTTGACAGCTATTTTGGAAGAGGGAGACAAGGTGCTTTTGCCAGCTCCTGCTTATCCGGGTTATGAACCGATTGTCAATCTAGTTGGGGCAGAGATTGTCGAGATTGACACAACTGAAAATGGTTTTGTCTTGACTCCAGGGATGTTGGAAAAGGCCATTTTGGAGCAGGGTGACAAGCTCAAGGCGGTTATTCTCAACTATCCAGCCAATCCGACAGGGATTACCTATAGTCGGGAGCAGTTGGAAGCCTTGGCAGCTGTTTTACGCAAGTATGAGATTTTCGTTGTCTGTGATGAGGTTTACTCAGAATTGACCTACACAGGGCAAGCCCATGTATCTTTGGGAACTATGTTGAGAGATCAGGCTATTATTATCAATGGTTTGTCTAAATCGCATGCTATGACAGGTTGGCGTTTGGGTCTGATTTTCGCTCCTGCAGCCTTTACAGCCCAGTTGATTAAGAGTCACCAGTACTTGGTTACTGCCGCAAATACCATGGCGCAACACGCTGCGGTGGAAGCCTTAACAGCTGGTAAAGATGATGCAGAACCTATGAAGAAAAAGTATATCCAGCGTCGGGACTACATTATCGAGAAAATGACTGCTCTTGGATTTGAGATTATCAAACCAGACGGTGCCTTCTATATCTTTGCTAAGATTCCTGCGGGTTACACTCAAAATTCCTTTGCTTTTCTGAAGGATTTTGCTCAGAAGAAGGCCGTTGCCTTTATCCCTGGCGCCGCCTTTGGGCGTTACGGGGAAGGCTATGTTCGCCTGTCTTATGCAGCCAGCATGGAGACTATCAAAGAAGCCATGAAACGACTTGAGGAGTACATGAGAGAAGCATGATTCAGTCTATCACGAGTCAAGGATTGGTGCTCTACAATCGTAACTTT
Organism: Streptococcus sp. 959; assembly: GCF_013277075.1. Taxonomy (GTDB): domain Bacteria; phylum Bacillota; class Bacilli; order Lactobacillales; family Streptococcaceae; genus Streptococcus; species Streptococcus pseudopneumoniae_C. The sequence goes on along the minus strand of NZ_VMMF01000020.1, from coordinate 42,538 downwards.
CGTGAGGATGATAAGCTAGTCAAGATTTTTACAGAGCAGGCTGGCAAGCGCATGTTTTTCGTCAAACACGCTGGTCAGTCCAAACTGGCTCCTGTTATTCAACCCTTGGTGCTGGCACGATTTCTCTTGCGAATCAATGATGACGGTCTCAGCTACATCGAGGACTATCATGAGGTCATGACCTTTCCCAAGATTAATAGCGATCTCTTTGTCATGGCCTATGCGACCTATGTAGCAGCTCTTGCAGATGCTAGTTTGCAGGACAATCAGCAGGATGCTCCCTTGTTTGCTTTTTTGCAAAAGACTTTGGAGTTGATGGAAGAGGGTTTGGATTATCAGGTTTTGACCAATATTTTTGAAATTCAAATCTTGACTCGATTTGGGATTAGCCTCAATTTTAATGAGTGTATCTTCTGCCATCGGGTCGGTCAGGCTTTTGACTTTTCTTTCAAATATGGAGCCTGCCTTTGTCCAGAGCATTATCATGAAGATGAGAGACGTTGCCATCTCAATCCCAATATCCCTTATCTGCTCAATCAGTTTCAAGCCATTGAGTTTGAGACCTTGGAGACCATTTCGCTCAAGCCTGAAATCAAGCAAGAGCTACGCCAATTTATGGATCAACTCTACGAAGAGTACGTTGGGATTCACTTAAAATCAAAGAAATTTATTGATTCCCTAGCAGACTGGGGTCAATTACTAAAAGAGGAAAAGAAATGAAAAAAATCGCAGTAGATGCAATGGGGGGCGATTATGCACCTCAGGCCATCGTTGAGGGGGTAAATCAAGCCCTGGCTGACTTTTCAGATATTGAGGTTCAACTCTATGGAGATGAAGCTAAAATCAAGCAATATCTGACAGCGACAGAGCGCGTCAGCATTATCCATACGGATGAAAAGATTGATTCAGACGATGAACCTACGAGAGCTATTCGGAAGAAGAAAAATGCCAGTATGGTATTGGCAGCCAAGGCTGTCAAAGAGGGTGAAGCAGACGCTGTCCTCTCGGCTGGGAATACAGGTGCTTTGTTGGCGGCTGGATTCTTCATCGTGGGTCGTATCAAGAATATCGACCGTCCTGGGCTTATGTCGACCTTGCCGACTGTAGATGGGAAGGGTTTTGACATGCTGGACCTCGGTGCCAATGCGGAGAATACAGCCCAGCACCTCCATCAATACGCTGTCCTCGGTTCCTTCTATGCTAAAAATGTCCGCGGTATTGCGCAACCACGTGTTGGCTTGCTTAACAATGGAACAGAAAGTAGTAAGGGTGACCCACTTCGTAAGGAGACTTATGAATTACTAGCAGCTGATGAAAGTTTGAACTTTATCGGAAACGTGGAAGCGCGTGATTTGATGAATAGCGTTGCGGATGTTGTCGTGGCAGATGGTTTCACGGGAAACGCTGTGCTCAAGTCCATTGAAGGGACAGCCATGGGAATTATGGGCTTGCTCAAGACCGCTATTACAGGTGGTGGTCTTCGAGCGAAACTAGGCGCCCTTCTTCTCAAGGATAGCCTCAGAGGTTTGAAAAAACAGCTTAACTATTCAGATGTTGGTGGAGCGGTCTTATTTGGTGTCAAGGCACCAGTTGTCAAGACTCATGGCTCAAGCGATGCCAAGGCTGTTTATAGTACAATCCGCCAGATTCGTACCATGCTAGAGACAGACGTAGTTGCCCAGACTGCGCGTGAATTTTCAGGAGAATAAAAGAGATGACAGAAAAAGAAATTTTTGACCGTATTGTGACCATTATCCAAGAGCGACAGGGAGAGGACTTTGTCGTGACCGAAGCTTTGAGTCTAAAAGATGATTTGGATGCTGACTCAGTTGACTTGATGGAGTTTATCTTGACACTGGAAGATGAATTTAGTATCGAAATCAGTGACGAGGAAATTGATCAACTGCAGAGTGTAGGAGATGTGGTAGAGGTCGTCAAAAGTAAAGAATAGCAAGAAGCAACATGCAAGTCGTGTTGCTTTTTTATTATGCGACTATTAGTCCGTCTCGCTCCGCTAGGTGCGAGACAAAAAAACCACCCGCTATGCGGGTGCGCGTCGAAGGTTATACCTCAAAAACTCCAAACGCGATACAATAAAGGTGTTCAAGCCAATTGTAAAGTGAAAGGAGAAAAATATGGCACAAAAAGCACATAGTTTATCACACATAAAGTGGATGTGTAAATATCACATTGTGTTCACCCCTAAGTATAGACGAAAAGTAATCTATAATCAATATCGAAGTAGTTTAGGAGAAATATTTCATCGCTTGTGTAGTTATAAAGGAGTTGAAATTATCGAGGGTCACTTAATGCCAGACCATGTACATATGTTAGTTAGTATTCCACCAAGGATAAGTGTTTCAAGTTTCATGGGGGATTTAAAAGGTAAAAGTGCACTCATGATGTTTGACAAACACGCCAATCTCAAGTATAAGTTTGAGAATCGGCATTTTTGGGCGGAAGGTTATTATGTGAGTACGGTTGGACTCAATGAAGCCACAATTAATAAGTATATTCAAGAGCAGGAAAAGCATGATATAGCACTAGATAAATTGAGTGTAAAAGAATATGAGGATCCCTTTAGGGATAGTGGTAAGTAATACAAAAGCCTCTTTAAGAGGCAAGTGACGAGTCAAGAGCAATGAGGCTTGAACAACGTGAAAGCCAGCGTCTTTAGGCGCTGGCTGGTAATTTGGGTTTATAGCCCTGGTTCAAACCACCCGTTAGACGGGTGGTCATGATTGTCAGGAAAAATAAAAAATTTAGAACTTTTAGTGGGAATTACGAATAGATAGATAAGGAAGAAAAAGGAGGAATATTTATGTATAGTGGATTGAAACTAAAATAGTATACTACAATCGCTAAAACATTTTTAGAAATTAATTTAACTTTCCTAACCGATTTGTTCACATCTTATTTCAATCTACTGTATGTGACCGGTTTTTATCCGTAGTTCATTAAATTATTTTTCAAATAAAATTTAATTAATTGTACATTTTCGAATTATTTTTCGAATAAATAAGTGAGAGGAAAAGGAAAGGAGCCTAGTTCATGTTTATATCAATGTTCTACCCATGGTTCACTGAGTTATTTTTTAAATAAATTTAATTTAGTTGTACATTTTTGAATTGTTTTTCGAATAGATAAGTAAGAGGAAAAAGAAAGGAGCCTAGTTCATGTATCTACCAATTTTTTATCCGTGGTTTACTAAATTATTTTTCAAATAAATTTAATTTCGTTGTACATTTTCGAATTATTTTTCGAATAAATAAGTAAGAAAGAAAAGGAAGGAGATTAGAAATGCTTATTTCAGTTATTTATCCAATCTGGCTATTTAAGTGGCTTAGAGTATAAACATTAAACATATACAAATTGAGGAGAAAAAAGATGACAAATTTTGACAAAATGGAACAGAACTTTGTAGCTCTTACAGAAGAAGAGTTGGTGAATGTAGATGGGGGAATTGCTTGGGAGGTAGTCTCTGTGGGTATTGCAATTGGTTGGGGGATTTACCAAGTTGGTGAAGCTGCTGGTAAAACGTTCTACTATATTACTCATCCGTAGTTTTTGATAAATATGAGCAAGAGAACATTTTGGATTATATTACTCGTTATTACAATTGTGGTGACTGCCGTTGGTTTAGGATTATCTGCATATAATTATTATGTTTTTGATAGACCTTTTTTAAATAGTACTACTAAAGGATTGTTGTCTGCGTTTGTTATGAGTGTATTGATGATTATTATTGGTGTATTAAAAGAAAACTAATTTTTATTATTAAAATGGAGGATAAATATGTCAAATTTACAAACTATTGAACAAAATTATACTACGTTAAGTGATATTGAATTGCAAGAAGTTGATGGTGGAGGAGTGTTACTTTTGGTTGGTGGTGGTATTTTGGCTGTCGGACTGTTAGCTTGGGGTGCGTATAATGGTTATCAGTCGGCATCACGAGGTGGATAAAAAATGGTAGAACGTTTTTTAGTAAAATAGGAGTCTTCTATGAAAACATTTTTATTAGGTTTTGCTGAAGGGTATTTTACCGTATCACTCATTATCTACATCGCAACGTATTTGATTTTGAAAAATCCGATCAATACCCTATTTTATCCAGAAATTTACCCTGTTTTATTTGGGATCTTTTATCTAGGATATAAGGTCAATAAAAAGCGAGTAGAGTAAACAGTTAAGAATGACTTATTAGTCTGCGCTGAAAATATCTAGGCTAGAATCTAAGGATGCATCACATTGGAGTTTAATATGAAATTTGTTAAATCAATACTGAAAGTTTGGCCTGAAATTATGGTATTACTTAGTTCGATGTTCTATATAATCATCAGATTAGTAGCTGACATAAATAAAGTATCTTTACCTACTTAGTTTGATAGTTTCAATATACCAACGATTGCATTATTTATGATGATATTCATTCTTTTATATAGAAGTAAAGAAAAAAAGAATAGATAAATTTGAAGCAGTAGACGCTCTATAGGGAATAGGTGTCTTATAGTAACGAATCACAAAAAGGAGTAACTATGAATCGTAATTTAGAACGGTGTTATCTATTCTGAACATGAATAGGTCATACCATAGATGGCTTAGAAATAGCAGGGACATTAGTAATTGAAGTAATAAATAGGATGTCGTAAAGGTTATTATCAATGATTTATTTGTCCCAAGCTTGCCTAGGGTGTCAGAAAAAAATCATTTTCCTTTCAATAGCATATTTTTAGTAGGTAGGACGTTTGTTCTGCCTATTTTTTTCTAAAAGTGCAGTTGAGGTGTTTATTTGGAGTTTTACATATATTTTTGATAAAATAGGTGTAGAAATTAGGAGAGTTGAAGAAAAGAAATGAAGAAGGTTTTAAAATATTTTTTAGTATTTGTTTTTCTATTTTTGATGAATATTTTCATCTTTAAGATACTAGCAACTCTGGGATTTCAGCTGACAATGAGTGAAAAGAGTTATATTGTACCACCGCTGTTTTCGATTATCGTTTTATATATGATTGACAAAAGAGTTAGGAAGAAAAAGGAATAAATATATATTTTAGGCAGGACATTTGTTCTGCCTATTTTTTTATCCTAAAAGTGCAGTTGGGAGGTAGATAGGCGCATTTGGGAAGGAAGTCCAGTTTTTGTTTGGTGTTTGGGGTAAGATAGTTGTTATCAGATGAGTTTAGGAAAAGGAGATGAATATGAAATTTGGGAAACGTCACTATCGTCCGCAGGTGGATCAGATGGACTGCGGTGTAGCCTCATTAGCCATGGTTTTTGGCTACTATGGTAGCTATTATTCTTTGGCTCACTTGCGAGAATTGGCTAAGACGACTATGGATGGGACTACGGCCTTGGGCTTGGTCAAGGTGGCAGAGGAGATTGGTTTTGAGACGCGAGCAATTAAGGCGGATATGACACTTTTTGACTTGCCAGATTTGACTTTTCCTTTTGTTGCTCATGTGCTTAAGGAAGGGAAATTGCTCCACTACTATGTGGTGACTGGGCAGGACAAGAACAGCATTTATATTGCCGACCCAGATCCTGGGGTGAAATTGACTAAACTGCCACGTGAGCGTTTTGCGGAAGAATGGACAGGAGTGACTCTGTTTATGGCACCTAGTCCAGACTACAAGCCTCATAAGGATCAAAAGAATGGTCTGCTCTCTTTTATCCCTATATTAGTGAAGCAGCGTGGCTTGATTGCCAATATCGTTTTGGCAACCCTCTTGGTAACCTTGATTAACATTGTGGGTTCTTATTATTTGCAGTCTATCATTGATACCTATGTGCCAGATCAGATGCGTTCGACGCTGGGGATTATTTCTATTGGGTTGGTTATCGTCTATATTCTCCAGCAGGTCTTGTCTTACGCTCAGGAGTACCTCTTGCTTGTTTTGGGGCAACGCTTGTCGATTGACGTAATTTTGTCCTATATCAAGCATGTTTTTCACCTACCTATGTCCTTTTTTGCGACACGTAGGACAGGGGAGATCGTGTCTCGTTTCACAGATGCTAACAGTATCATCGATGCGCTGGCTTCGACCATTCTTTCGATTTTCCTAGATGTGTCAACGGTTGTCATTATTTCCCTTGTTTTATTTTCACAAAATACCAATCTCTTTTTCATGACTTTATTGGCGTTGCCTATCTATACAGTGATTATCTTTGCCTTTATGAAGCCGTTTGAAAAGATGAATCGGGATACCATGGAAGCTAATGCGGTTCTGTCTTCCTCTATCATCGAGGATATCAACGGTATTGAGACTATTAAGTCCTTGACCAGTGAAAGTCAGCGTTACCAAAAGATTGACAAGGAATTTGTGGATTATCTGAAAAAATCCTTTACCTATAGTCGGGCAGAAAGTCAGCAAAAGGCTCTGAAAAAAGTTGCCCATCTCTTGCTCAATGTCGGCATTCTCTGGATGGGGGCTGTTCTGGTCATGGATGGTAAGATGAGTTTGGGGCAGTTGATTACCTATAATACCTTGCTTGTTTACTTTACCAATCCTTTGGAAAATATCATCAATCTGCAAACCAAGCTTCAGACAGCGCAGGTTGCCAATAACCGTCTTAACGAGGTCTATCTGGTAGCTTCTGAGTTTGAGGAGAAGAAAACAGTTGAGGATCTGAGCTTGATGAAGGGAGATATGACCTTCAAGCAGGTTTCCTACAAGTATGGCTATGGTCGAGACGTTTTGTCGGATATCAATTTGACGATTTCCCAAGGTTCTAAAGTAGCGTTTGTGGGGATTTCAGGGTCAGGTAAGACTACTTTGGCTAAGATGATGGTTAATTTTTACGACCCAAGTCAGGGAGAGATTAGTCTGGGTGGTGTCAATCTCAATCAGATTGATAAAAAGGCTCTGCGTCAGTATATCAACTATCTGCCTCAACAACCTTATGTCTTTAACGGAACGATTTTGGAGAATCTTCTTTTGGGAGCCAAGGAGGGGACGACTCAGGAGGACATCTTGCGGGCGGTAGAGTTGGCAGAGATTCGGGAGGACATTGAGCGCATGCCACTGAATTACCAGACAGAATTGACTTCGGATGGGGCAGGAATCTCAGGTGGTCAACGTCAGAGAATTGCTCTGGCGCGTGCTCTCTTGACAGATGCGCCTGTCTTGATTTTGGATGAGGCGACCAGCAGTTTGGATATTTTGACAGAGAAGCGAATTGTAGATAATCTCATGGCTTTAGACAAGACCTTGATTTTCATCGCCCACCGTTTGACCATTGCTGAGCGGACAGAGAAAGTTGTTGTCTTGGATCAGGGCAAGATTGTTGAAGAAGGATATCATGTTGATTTGCTTGCACAGGGTGGATTTTACGCCCATTTGGTCAATAGCTAGAAAGAGGAGAGGATGAAACCAGAATTTTTAGAAAGTGCGGAGTTTTATAACCGTCGTTACCATAATTTTTCCAGTCGGGTGATTGTCCCCATGTCGCTTCTGCTCGTGTTTTTACTTGGCTTTGCAACTCTTGCAGAGAAGGAGATGAGTTTGTCTACTAGAGCGACTGTCGAACCTAGTCGTATCCTTGCAAATATCCAGTCAACTAGCAATAATCGTATTCTTGTCAATCATTTGGAAGAAAATAAGCTGGTTAAGAAGGGGGATCTTCTGGTTCAATACCAGAAAGGGGCAGAGGGTGTCCAAGAGGAGGCCTATGCTAGTCAGTTGGACATGCTCAAGGATCAAAAAAAGCAATTGGAGTATTTGCAAAAAAGTCTGCAAGAAGGGGAGAACCACTTTCCAGAGGAGGATAAGTTTGGCTACCAAGCCACCTTTCGTGACTACATCAGTCAAGCAGGCAGTCTTAGGGCTAGTACATCGCAACAAAACGAGACCATCGCGTCCCAGAATGAAGCAGCTAGCCAAACTCAAGCCGAAATCGGCAATCTCATCAGTCAAACAGAGGCTAAAATTCGCGATTACCAGACAGCTAAGTCAGCTATTGAAACAGGTGCTTCCTTGGCCAGTCAGAATCTAGCCTACTCTCTTTACCAGTCCTATAAGTCTCAGGGGGAGGAAAATCCGCAAGTTAAGGCTCAGGCTGTTGCGCAGGTTGAAGCGCAGCTTTCTCAGTTAGAATCCAGTCTTGCTACTTATCGTGTCCAGTATGCAGGTTCAGGTACCCAGCAAGCCTATGCGTCTGGTTTAAGCAGTCAATTGGAATCTCTTAAATCACAACACTTGGCTAAGGTTGGTCAGGAATTGACCCTTCTAGACCAGAAAATCTTGGAGGTGGAATCAGGTAAGAAGGTTCAAGGCAATCTTTTAGACAAGGGGAAAATTATGGCGAGTGAGGATGGGGTGCTTCACCTTAATCCTGAGACCATTGATTCTACCATGGTAGCAGAAGGTGCCCTACTAGCCCAACTCTATCCGTCCTTGGAAAAAGAAGGGAAAGCCAAACTTACAGCCTATCTTAGTTCAAAAGATGTAGCAAGAGTCAAGGTCGGTGATTCTATTCGCTATACTACGACTCATGATGCCAAGAATCAAATTTTCCTAGATTCTACTATTACAAGTATTGATGCGACAGCTACTAAGACTGAGAAAGGGAATTTCTTTAAAATCGAGGCGGAGACTAATCTGACTGCTGAGCAGGCAGAAAAACTTCGGTATGGGGTGGAAGGTCGTCTACAGATGATTACAGGCAAGAAAAGTTATCTACGTTATTATTTGGATCAATTTTTGAACAAAGAATAATGTTCGTGTTTTTTTAGAGATAAATGATTTTAAAACTGTGGGAAAGATTCTTCTTGCAGTTTTTTCTTTACGATTTTTGAAACTCATCTTATTTTCGTTCGTTTAAATTCTTGTATTTTTTGGTTTTTTATGGTAGAATGTGCTCAAGTAATACGAAAGGCGAACTTTACAATGTCAAAACAATTGATCTATTCGGGAAAAGCTAAAAATATCTATACAACTGAGGATGAAAATCTTATTATTTCAACTTACAAGGATCAGGCGACTGCTTTCAACGGCGTCAAGAAGGAGCAGATTGCGGGTAAAGGAGTGTTGAATAATCAGATTTCATCTTTTATTTTTGAGAAATTAAATGCGGCTGGTGTGGCGACTCACTTTGTGGAGAAACTTTCAGACACGGAACAACTCAATAAAAAAGTTGAGATTATTCCTTTGGAAGTCGTGCTTCGCAACTACACGGCTGGTTCTTTTTCAAAACGTTTTGGCGTAGATGAAGGTATCGTCTTGGATACTCCGATTGTCGAATTTTACTACAAAAATGATGATTTGGATGATCCATTTATCAATGACGAACATGTGAAATTCCTACAGATTGCGGATGACCAGCAGATTGCCTACTTGAAGGAAGAAACGCGTCGTATCAATGAAATCTTGAAAGTCTGGTTTGCTGAGATTGGTCTCAAATTGATTGACTTTAAGCTAGAGTTCGGTTTTGACAAGGATGGTAAGATTATCTTGGCAGATGAATTTTCACCAGATAACTGCCGTTTGTGGGATGCGGATGGCAACCACATGGATAAGGATGTTTTCCGTAGAGGATTGGGAGAACTGACAGATGTTTATGAGATTGTCTGGGAAAAGTTGCAGGAATTGAAATAACAATCTCAAGGCTATTTGGGAACATTGCAAGAGCTGAAATAAAGGAATAAGAATTGATGGATAAACGTATTTTTGTTGAAAAAAAGGCTGATTTTCAGGTCAAGTCAGAGAGTTTGGTTAGAGAACTCCAGCATAACTTGGGGCTTTCAAGCTTAAAAAGTATTCGCATTGTGCAAGTTTATGATGTCTTTGATTTGGCTGAGGACTTGTTTGCGCCTGCAGAGAAACACATCTTCTCTGAGCAGGTGACAGATCATGTCTTGGATGAAGCGACTGTGCAGGCAGACCTTGCCAATTATGCATTCTTTGCCATTGAAAGTTTGCCAGGGCAATTTGACCAGCGTGCAGCTTCTTCACAGGAAGCCTTGCTTTTGCTGGGAAGTTCGAGTGATGTGACGGTTAATACCGCTCAACTTTACTTGGTCAATAAAGATATTGATGTGACTGAGTTGGAAGCGATCAAGAACTACCTGCTCAATCCAGTTGATTCTCGTTTCAAGGATATCATGACTGGGATTGCCAAGCAGGAATTTTCAGAGTCGGACAAGACCATTCCGAAATTGACTTTCTTTGAAAGCTATACAGCAGAAGACTTTGCCCGCTACAAGGCCGAACAAGGGATGGCAATGGAAGTGGATGATTTGCTCTTTATCCAAGATTACTTTAAGTCAATAGGGCGCGTGCCGACGGAAACAGAGCTCAAGGTTTTGGATACTTACTGGTCTGACCACTGCCGTCACACGACTTTCGAGACAGAGTTGAAACACATCGACTTTTCAGCTTCCAAATTCCAAAAACAATTACAGGCGACTTATGACAAGTATATTGCCATGCGTGAGGAACTAGGTCGGTCTGAAAAGCCACAAACCCTGATGGATATGGCGACTATTTTTGGTCGTTATGAGCGTGCTAATGGTCGTTTGGACGATATGGAAGTGTCAGACGAAATCAATGCTTGCTCAGTAGAAATCGAAGTGGATGTTGATGGTGTGAAAGAGCCATGGCTCCTAATGTTCAAGAATGAAACTCACAACCACCCAACGGAAATTGAGCCATTTGGTGGAGCGGCTACTTGTATAGGTGGTGCTATTCGTGACCCATTGTCAGGTCGCTCATATGTTTATCAAGCTATGCGTATCTCAGGTGCTGGAGATATTACCGCACCGATTTCGGAAACGCGTGCTGGGAAACTGCCACAACAGGTCATTTCTAAGACAGCGGCTCATGGTTATTCTTCGTATGGGAACCAGATTGGTCTGGCGACGACCTACGTTCGTGAATACTTCCACCCAGGTTTTGTAGCTAAACGTATGGAGCTAGGTGCAGTTGTTGGTGCGGCTCCCAAGGGCAATGTTGTCCGTGAAAAACCGGAAGCTGGTGATGTGATTATCTTGCTCGGTGGTAAGACTGGACGTGACGGTGTCGGTGGTGCGACAGGTTCTTCTAAAGTTCAAACGGTTGAGTCTGTGGAAACAGCTGGTGCTGAGGTTCAAAAAGGAAATGCCATCGAAGAACGCAAGATTCAACGACTTTTCCGTAATGGCGATGTCACTCGTCTCATCAAGAAGTCCAATGACTTTGGAGCAGGCGGTGTCTGTGTAGCCATCGGTGAATTGGCAGACGGTCTAGAAATCGACCTTAACAAGGTGCCTCTTAAATATCAAGGCTTGAATGGTACAGAAATTGCTATCTCTGAATCACAAGAACGGATGGCGGTTGTGGTGAGTCCTGAAGACGTAGATGCCTTTGTTGCAGAATGTAATAAAGAAAATATTGACGCGGTTGTGGTTGCGAAAGTGACTGAGAAACCAAATCTAGTCATGCACTGGAATGGTGAAACGATTGTCGACTTGGAACGTCGTTTCCTTGATACAAACGGTGTGCGCGTAGTCGTTGATGCCAAGGTTGTGGACAAGGATGTCAAACTTCCAGAAGAACGCACAACAAGCGCTGACACACTTGAAGCTGATACCCTTGCGGTTCTGTCTGATCTCAACCATGCGAGTCAAAAAGGCTTGCAGACCATCTTTGATAGCTCAGTTGGTCGTTCAACAGTCAATCACCCACTCGGTGGTCGTTACCAAATCACACCAACGGAAGCTTCTGTACAGAAATTGCCAGTCCAACATGGTGTAACGCATACGGCTTCAGTTATGGCGCAAGGATTCAACCCTTACGTAGCAGAATGGTCTCCATACCATGGTGCTGCTTATGCGGTTATCGAAGCAAGCGCTCGTTTGGTTGCTGCTGGTGCAAACTGGTCTAAGGCTCGTTTCTCTTATCAAGAGTATTTCGAGCGCATGGATAAACAAGCAGAGCGTTTCGGTCAGCCAGTAGCCGCCCTTCTAGGCTCTATCGAAGCACAAATCCAACTTGGTTTGCCATCAATCGGTGGTAAGGACTCCATGTCTGGTACCTTTGAAGAATTGACCGTACCGCCAACCTTGGTAGCCTTTGGGGTGACGACGGCAGATAGCCGTAAGGTCCTCTCTCCAGAGTTCAAAACTGCTGGTGAAAACATTTACTACATCCCAGGTCAAGCTCTTGCTGCAGAGATTGATTTTGACTTGATTAAGTCTAACTTTGCTCAATTTGAAGCTATACAAGCTGAACACAAAGTAACATCTGCATCAGCTGTCAAATATGGTGGTGTGGTTGAAAGTTTGGCTCTTGCTACTTTTGGGAACCATATTGGTGTAGAGGTGATCTTGTCTGAACTTGAAAGTTCTTTGACAGCTCAATTAGGCGGATTTGTCTTCACATCTCCTGAAGAAATCGCCGGAGTGGAGAAGATTGGACAAACAAGCGCAGGCTTTACACTCGTTGTCAACGGTGTGAAGCTAGATGGACACAAACTTGACAGTGCTTTCCAAGGGAAACTGGAAGAAGTTTACCCTACTGAATTTGCCCAAGCCAAAGAATTGGTTGAAGTACCAGCTGTGGCATCAGATGTTGTGATTAAAGCCAAAGAAAAAGTTGAAAAACCTGTGGTCTATATCCCAGTCTTCCCAGGAACCAACTCAGAATATGACTCAGCTAAGGCCTTTGAGAAAGAAGGTGCAGAGGTTAACTTGGTGCCATTCGTGACCTTGAATGAAGAAGCCATTGTCAAGTCAGTTGAAACCATGGTTGACAATATCGACAAGGCCGACATTCTCTTCTTTGCAGGTGGCTTCTCAGCTGCGGACGAGCCAGATGGATCAGCTAAGTTTATTGTCAATATCCTTCTTAATGAAAAAGTGCGTGCAGCCATTGATAGCTTTATCGCTCGTGGTGGCTTGATTATCGGTATCTGTAATGGATTCCAGGCCTTGGTCAAATCAGGTCTTCTTCCATACGGAAACTTCGAGGATGCCAGCAGTACGAGCCCAACCCTCTTCTACAATGATGCCAACCAACACGTGGCCAAGATGGTAGAAACTCGGATTGCCAATACCAACTCACCATGGTTAGCTGGAGTGCAAGTGGGCGATATCCACGCTATTCCTGTTTCGCACGGTGAAGGGAAATTTGTTGTGACGGCTGAGGAATTTGCGGAACTCCGTGACAATGGACAAATTTTCAGCCAATACGTTGACTTTGACGGCAAACCAAGCATGGATTCTAAGTACAATCCGAATGGTTCTGTCCATGCCATCGAAGGAATTACCAGCAAGAACGGCCAAATCATCGGTAAAATGGGACACTCAGAACGTTATGAAGACGGTCTTTTCCAAAACATCCCAGGAAATAAAGACCAACACCTGTTTGCGTCAGCGGTGCGTTATTTCACAGGGAAATAAAAGGTATAAAAAATGACATACGAAGTAAAATCTCTTAATGAAGAATGTGGTGTTTTCGGTATCTGGGGGCATCCAGATGCTGCTAAATTGACCTATTTTGGTCTCCATAGTCTTCAGCACCGTGGTCAGGAGGGGGCAGGAATCCTCTCCAATGATCAGGGACAATTGAAGCGCCATCGTGACATGGGACTTTTATCAGAAGTCTTCAGAAATCCTGCTAATTTGGATAAATTGACAGGAACTGGTGCGATTGGGCATGTTCGTTACGCGACTGCTGGCGAAGCTTCTGTAGATAACATCCAGCCCTTCCTCTTCCGTTTTCACGATATGCAGTTTGGCTTGGCTCATAATGGAAATCTGACCAATGCAGCCTCTCTCAAGAAAGAATTGGAAGATAGAGGAGCGATTTTCAGTGCGACTTCAGACTCGGAAATCTTGGCTCACCTCATTCGTCGAAGTCATAATCCGAACTTGATGGGTAAAATCAAGGAGGCGCTCAGTCTAGTTAAAGGCGGTTTTGCCTATATCCTGTTGTTTGAGGATAAGTTGATTGCGGCTCTTGACCCAAATGGTTTTCGTCCTCTTTCAATCGGGAAAATGGCCAACGGAGCGGTGGTGGTTTCCTCTGAAACCTGTGCTTTTGAGGTCATTGGTGCTGAATGGATTCGTGATTTGAAGCCAGGTGAGATTGTGATAATTGATGACAAGTGCATCCAGTATGATAGCTATACGGATGATACTCAGCTGGCTATTTGCTCTATGGAGTATATCTACTTTGCTCGCCCTGATTCTAACATTCATGGTGTCAATGTCCATACGGCACGTAAACGTATGGGTGCCCAATTGGCGCGTGAATTCAAGCATGAAGCGGATATCGTAGTTGGTGTGCCCAATTCCTCCCTCAGCGCAGCCATGGGATTTGCAGAAGAATCTGGGCTGCCAAACGAAATGGGTCTGATCAAGAATCAATACACGCAACGCACCTTTATCCAACCGACTCAAGAATTGCGGGAGCAAGGGGTGCGGATGAAACTCTCAGCTGTTTCGGGTGTTGTCAAAGGCAAGCGTGTTGTTATGATTGATGACTCTATTGTACGTGGAACAACCTCTCGTCGTATCGTTCAGCTTTTGAAAGAAGCAGGTGCGACTGAGGTTCACGTTGCTATCGGTAGTCCAGCGCTAGCTTATCCATGTTTCTACGGGATTGATATTCAGACCCGTCAGGAGCTGATTGCGGCTAATCATACGGTCGAAGAAACGCGCCAAATCATTGGTGCGGACAGTCTGACTTACCTCTCTGTTGAAGGTTTGATTGATTCGATTGGGATTGAAACAGATGCGCCAAATGGTGGTCTCTGTGTTGCTTATTTTGACGGTGACTACCCGACACCTCTCTATGACTACGAAGAAGACTATCGTCGAAGTTTGGAAGAAAAGACAAGTTTTTACAAATAGATGACAGATCTTCCGTTAAAGAAAAGGAATATAAAAATGACAAATAAGAATGCTTATGCTTCACGTCTCACTACTGACTAAAAGCTAAAGCATTTGTCAGTAGACGCTTTGTCCTATAGGATCAAAGCTAGAGCCCTGACTAGTATTTTTAGATAAAATAATTGTTTATCTAAAAATACATCGCAATCTTTTCAAAGAAAAGGAAAAATAAAATGGCAAATAAAAATGCTTATGCCCAGTCGGGTGTGGATGTTGAAGCGGGTTATGAAGTTGTTGAACGAATCAAAAAGCACGTGACTCGTACGGAGCGTGCAGGTGTCATGGGAGCTCTTGGTGGCTTTGGTGGTATGTTTGACCTTTCAAAGACTGGGGTTAAAGAACCTGTCTTGATTTCAGGAACTGATGGTGTCGGAACCAAACTCATGTTGGCTATCAAATACGACAAGCACGATACCATTGGTCAAGACTGTGTGGCCATGTGTGTTAATGACATCATCGCTGCAGGTGCAGAGCCCCTCTATTTCCTCGACTATGTGGCGACAGGGAAGAATGAACCAGCTAAGCTAGAACAAGTTGTCGCTGGTGTGGCAGAAGGATGTGTGCAGGCAGGTGCTGCCCTCATCGGTGGGGAAACGGCTGAAATGCCTGGCATGTACGGCGAAGATGACTATGACTTGGCTGGTTTTGCGGTCGGTGTGGCTGAAAAATCTCAAATCATTGACGGTTCAAAGGTGGCAGAAGGAGATGTTCTTCTCGGACTTGCTTCAAGTGGGATTCATTCCAATGGTTACTCACTCGTCCGTCGTGTCTTTGCGGATTACACAGGTGAGGAAATCTGGCCAGAATTGGAAGGCAAGCAACTCAAGGAAGTTCTTCTTGAGCCGACTCGTATCTATGTTAAGGCTGTCTTGCCACTCATCAAGGAAGAGTTGGTCAACGGCATTGCACACATCACTGGTGGAGGCTTTATCGAAAATGTCCCTCGTATGTTTGCAGATGACCTGGCTGCAGAGATTGAGGAAAGCAAGGTTCCAGTGCTTCCTATTTTCAAAGCTCTTGAGAAATACGGTGAAATCAAACATGAAGACATGTTTGAAATCTTCAATATGGGCGTAGGGCTCATACTGGCAGTTAGCCCTGAAAATGTAACTCGTATCAAGGAATTGTTGGATGAACCAGTCTATGAAATCGGTCGTATTGTGAAGAAAGATGGCGCAAGTGTGGTGATAAAATAATGGCTAAAAAAATTGCTGTTTTTGCTTCTGGAAATGGTTCAAACTTTCAGGTGATTGCGGAACAATTTCCAGTAAAATTTGTCTTTTCAGATCACCGGGATGCCTATGTACTTGAGCGTGCAGAAAAGCTTGGGGTTTTATCTTATGCCTTCGAACTCAAAGAGTTTGAGAACAAGGCAGACTATGAAGGTGCCATCGTCGAACTCTTGGATGAACACCAGATTGACTTGGTTTGTCTGGCAGGCTATATGAAAATCGTCGGCCCCACCTTACTAGCAGCTTATGAAGGTCGGATTATCAACATTCATCCAGCCTATCTGCCAGAATTTCCAGGAGCTCATGGGATTGAGGACGCTTGGAATGCTGGTGTTGCAGAGAGTGGCGTGACCATTCACTGGGTGGATTCCGGAGTGGATACAGGCAAGGTCATCAAACAAGTTCGTGTGCCACGCTTAGCCGATGATACGATTGAAAGTTTTGAAGCTCGCATTCATGAGGCAGAGTACAAGTTGTATCCAGAGGTGCTGGATAGTTTGGGAGTGGAGAGGAAGTAAATTTTGAATAATAAAGCTGTTAAGACTTTACTAGATAAAGTTAAAGAATTTGAAGAATTTTTTAATGAGTATGAAAAACAATTTTACCCTAAAGTAATAAAAATTAGAAATAAATTTCTAATTAGCTTGATTGTATTTATTACTCTAATGTTAATAAGTTATGTACTTTGGTTGAGGGATTTTGGTGATTTATGTGTTAAAATAGCTTTTCTTATTTTTACTGTCTTTTCTTTGGGATACTTTATTTATCTCAGTCGAAAATTTGATAAAGTTTCAGACGGAAAACCTAATAAATTTGAAGAGATATGTCGAGAAGTAAAATGTAATTTAATTCATATATATGGAAGTAAAGCTAGTTATGCTGTAAAATTATTAATTGTTGATTTGACAGAGAAACGTGACAATCAGATTAAGATATATGAAAGTTTAGTAAAGTCTGTAGGTACAGTTGGTATGATTTTGGTAACGGCTTTTATCACTTTAGTTGTAAAACAATTTTTTGAGACGGGCGAAAATAGCATATCATTAAACGTATTTATCGGATTAATTCTATTAGTATTTATTATCGTTTTTTTGATTACAGTTGCGGATACTTTTATTAGAAATATTATTAAGTATCCTTTATTTGGAAAGGCTTCGAAAGAAGTGTATTTAACGGACATTTTATACGAAGTAAAGTATATGATATTAGAAAAAGAAAGATAACTAAAATGACTAAACGAGCACTTATTTCAGTCTCAGATAAAGCGGGCATTGTTGAATTTGCCCAAGAACTTAAAAAACTTGGTTGGGAGATTATCTCGACGGGTGGGACCAAGGTTGTCCTTGACAATACTGGGGTGGAGACCATTGCGATCGATGATGTGACGGGCTTCCCAGAGATGATGGATGGTCGTGTTAAGACCCTTCATCCAAATATCCACGGTGGGCTCCTCGCTCGTCGTGACTTGGATAGTCACCTGGAAGCGGCCAAAGACAATCAAATCGAGCTCATCGACCTTGTAGTGGTCAACCTTTACCCATTTAAGGAAACCATCCTCAAACCAGACGTGACTTACGCTGATGCAGTTGAAAACATTGACATCGGTGGGCCATCTATGCTTCGTTCAGCAGCAAAAAATCATGCCAGCGTGACGGTTGTGGTAGACCCTGCCGACTATACAGTGGTTTTGGACGAATTGGCATCAAACGGCGAAACCTCTTATGAAACTCGCCAACGTTTGGCAGCCAAAGTATTTCGTCACACAGCGGCTTATGATGCCTTGATTGCAGAATACTTCACAGCTCAAGTGGGTGAAAGCAAGCCTGAAAAGTTGACCTTGACTTATGACCTCAAGCAAGCCATGCGTTACGGTGAGAACCCTCAACAAGACGCGGACTTCTACCAAAAAGCATTGCCGACTGATTACTCCATTGCTTCAGCTAAACAGCTTAACGGTAAGGAATTGTCATTCAACAATATTCGTGACGCTGATGCTGCTATCCGTATCATCCGTGACTTCAAAGACCGTCCAACCGTTGTGGCTCTCAAACACATGAATCCATGCGGTATCGGTCAGGCTGATGACATTGAGACTGCTTGGGACTACGCTTATGAGTCTGATCCAGTGTCTATCTTTGGTGGAATTGTCGTTCTTAACCGTAAGGTGGATGCTGCGACAGCTGAGAAGATGCATGGTGTTTTCCTCGAAATCATCATTGCACCAAGCTATACGGATGAGGCGCTAGCTATTTTGACCAATAAAAAGAAAAACTTGCGTATCCTTGCCTTGCCATTTGACGCTCAAGAAGCGAGTGAAGTGGAAGCTGAATATACTGGTGTGGTCGGTGGACTTCTCGTGCAAAATCAAGATGTGGTGAAAGAAAGCTCAGCTGACTGGCAAGTGGTGACCAAACGCCAGCCAACTGAGACAGAAGCGACTGCTCTTGAGTTTGCTTGGAAAGCCATCAAGTATGTCAAATCCAACGGTATCATCGTGACCAACGATCACATGACACTTGGTGTTGGCCCTGGTCAAACTAACCGTGTTGCTTCAGTCCGTATCGCCATTGACCAAGCTAAAGACCGTCTTGACGGCGCTGTTCTTGCTTCAGATGCCTTCTTCCCATTTGCGGATAACGTGGAAGAAATCGCCAAAGCAGGTATTAAGGCCATCATCCAACCGGGTGGATCAGTCCGTGACCAAGAGTCAATTGAAGCTGCTGATAAATACGGCTTGACTATGGTCTTCACAGGCGTTAGACATTTTAGACATTAAGAAAACGAAAGGGAAGAAAACAGTTTCTTTCCTTTTTTGCTTAAAAAAGCTTAACGAAACAAGATTAAAACGAACGTTTATGATATAATATTAGTAAATAATTCGCAAAAGAGGTTGAGAGATGAAACTGTTAGTTGTTGGCTCAGGTGGTCGTGAGCACGCGATTGCCAAAAAGTTGTTGGAGTCTAAGGACGTTGAGCAAGTTTTCGTGGCGCCTGGTAATGATGGGATGACCTTAGATGGACTAGATTTGGTAAAAATCTCTATTTCCGAACATTCTAAGCTAATTGATTTCGCAAAAGCCAACGATATCGATTGGACCTTTATTGGCCCAGATGATGCCCTTGCGGCAGGTATTGTTGATGATTTCAATGCAGCAGGACTCAAAGCCTTTGGTCCTACAAAGGCTGCGGCTGAGCTGGAGTGGTCCAAGGATTTTGCCAAGGAAATCATGGTCAAATACAACGTTCCGACAGCAGCCTATGGCACATTTTCAGATTTCGAGGAAGCCAAGGTCTACATCGAGGAGAAAGGCGCTCCAATCGTCGTCAAGGCGGATGGCTTGGCCCTTGGGAAAGGTGTCGTTGTTGCGGAGACAGTAGAGCAAGCCGTTGAAGCTGCTCATGAGATGCTTTTGGATAATAAATTCGGTGATTCAGGTGCGCGTGTGGTCATCGAGGAATTCCTTGACGGGGAAGAGTTCTCTCTCTTTACCTTTGTCAATGGGGATAAGTTCTACATCATGCCAACAGCTCAGGACCACAAACGTGCTTATGATGGCGACAAGGGTCCTAACACTGGTGGGATGGGTACCTATGCGCCAGTTCCTCACTTGCCACAGAGTGTAGTTGATACGGCAGTGGAGACTATTGTCAAGCCAGTCCTTGAAGGGATGATTAAAGAAGGTCGCCCTTATCTTGGTGTCCTTTACGCGGGTCTTATCTTGACAGCTGATGGACCGAAAGTCATCGAGTTCAATGCTCGTTTCGGAGATCCAGAAACTCAGATTATCTTGCCTCGTTTAACATCTGATTTTGCACAAAATATTACGGATATCCTCGATGGCAAGGAGCCAAACATCACATGGACGGACAAGGGTGTGACTCTGGGTGTAGTTGTCGCATCCAATGGGTACCCGCTAGATTATGAAAAAGGTGTCAAGTTGCCAGCTAAAACCGATGGCGACATCATCACCTACTATGCAGGGGCTAAGTTTTCGGAAAATAGCAGAGCACTGCTATCCAACGGTGGCCGTGTCTATATGCTCGTAACCACAGCAGATACCGTCAAAGAAGCCCAAGAAACCATCTACCAAGAACTCGCCCAACAAAAAACAGAAGGCCTCTTTTACCGAACAGATATCGGAAGCAAGGCAATTAAATAAAGATATAAGAAAAGGCGACGCAGTCGCCAAACCCGATAATGGTCGCCGTGGTGAAAAGACCAGAACAATTTTTGTTCTGGTCGGGGGAAACTTTGAGACCCTAGGCTCAAAGTTTAGGAATGAAACCGAAGGTTTGCTTCCGTCCCCACCACCTAAGACCATTATCAAAAAAGAAGAAAAAAGGAAAATTATGACTAAACCAATTATTTCCATCATCATGGGCTCCAAATCCGACTGGGCAACCATGCAAAAAACAGCAGAAGTTCTAGACCGCTTCGGTGTAGCCTATGAAAAGAAGGTTGTCTCTGCCCACCGCACGCCAGACATTATGTTCAAGCATGCAGAAGAAGCCCGTAGCCGTGGTATCAAGGTCATCATCGCAGGTGCAGGTGGCGCAGCTCATTTGCCAGGTATGGTCGCAGCTAAAACAACCCTTCCAGTCATTGGTGTGCCCGTAAAATCGCGTGCCCTTAGTGGTGTGGACTCGCTCTACTCTATCGTCCAGATGCCAGGTGGAGTGCCTGTCGCAACTATGGCTATCGGTGAAGCAGGTGCGACCAACGCTGCCCTCTTTGCCCTTCGTCTTCTATCAGTAGAGAATCAGTCTATCGCGACAGCATTGGCAGATTTTGCAGAGGAGCAAGGAAAAATCGCAGAGGAGTCTACAAATGAGCTCATCTAAAACAATCGGAATTATCGGTGGTGGTCAACTGGGTCAGATGATGGCCATTTCTGCTATCTACATGGGTCACAAGGTTATCGCTCTGGATCCTGCGGCGGATTGCCCAGCCTCTCGCGTGGCGGAGATCATCGTGGCTCCTTATAATGACGTGGATGCTCTGAGTCAGTTGGCTGAGCGTTGCGATGTCCTCACCTATGAGTTTGAAAATGTCGATGCTGACGGTTTGGATGCGGTTATCAAAGAATGTCAGCTCCCTCAAGGAACCGACCTGCTCCGTATTTCCCAAAATCGCATTTTTGAAAAGGATTTTCTCTCAAGCAAGGCACAAGTCACTGTGGCACCTTACAAGGTCGTGACCTCAAGCCAAGACTTGGAAGATATTGACCTATCGAAAAACTATGTCCTCAAGACTGCGACGGGTGGCTACGATGGCCATGGACAAAAGGTCATTCGCTCAGAAGCAGATTTAGAAGAAGCTTATGCACTAGCGGATTCAGCAGATTGCGTTTTAGAAGAATTCGTCAATTTCGACCTTGAAATTTCTGTCATTGTGTCAGGAAATGGCAAGGACGTGACAGTCTTCCCAGTTCAGGAAAATATACACCGAAACAACATCTTATCTAAAACCATCGTGCCAGCCCGCATTTCAGAAAGTCTAGCAGACAAGGCTAAAGCAATGGCAGTGCGAATCGCAGAACAGCTCAAGTTGTCTGGAACTCTTTGCGTGGAAATGTTTGCGACTGCTGATGACATTATTGTCAACGAAATTGCGCCACGCCCACACAACTCTGGACACTACTCGATTGAAGCCTGTGACTTCTCGCAGTTTGATACCCATATCTTGGGTGTTCTGGGAGCACCATTGCCAGCCATCAAACTACATGAGCCTGCTGTTATGCTTAATGTCCTCGGTCAGCATGTCGAGGTCGCTGAAAAATATGTCACAGAAAATCCAAGCGCCCACCTCCACATGTATGGTAAAATAGAAGCAAAGCACGACCGCAAGATGGGACATGTGACTTTGTTTAGTGATGTGCCGGATGAAGCAGAGGAGTTTGGGAAAGGGATTGATTTTTAAGTGAAAATAGCGATTCTAGGACTTGGAGTCATCGGGACCACCTATGCCTACGCCTTTCAAAAAGCAGGCCATCAGGTGGAACACGTACTGAGAGATAGTAGGAAAAGCACTGCTCCGAAGGAGTTGTCAGTTGATCTGCTAGATGGTCGCTATCATTCCAAGGGTGAAAATAAGCACGACACCTATGAGGTTCGTGTGGCAGAAGTTGATTCGGAATATGATTTTATTTTTCTTAGTGTGCGTCACGGTTTTGTCAAAGAAGCTGTGGAGACCTTGCGAAAAAATAATATCAAAGGTACTCTCGTTTTCTTCTGCAATTTCTGGGATACTCGAAAAGAGGTCCAAGAGTGGGCAGGAGATTACGACTATATTCTGGCTTTTCCGACAGCTGGCGGTCACATGCAAGAGGACCATTTGGATGGTGTCTTGTTTGATCATTTAATGCTAGAAGGTAAGCAAAAAGCACACATTTCTAACTATGGTGATCTGACGACTTTACTGACTTCTGCAGATTTGAAGTGGGAAGTGCCTCATGATATGGTCGAGTGGATTTGGATTCACATGGCGATTAATGCAGGTGTCACTTCGACAGCTGCGCGTTCGGGGAATTTGGAAAATCCAGAACAGCTGGCTCTGAACTTGATGAATAGTTCTTCGGAATTATCATTGGCTATCAAGGCCATTCGAGAGGCTTTGAAAGTCGTAGAAGCGCGTGGAGTGAATTTGAAGCTTTACAAAGCTGAACTCTTGCCATACAAAATTCCCGCATGGATAGCAGGCAAAGCCATGAAAGTCATGTTTGCAAAAAATGAGCTGACCCGAAAAATTATGACCTTGCACAATGATAAGCAGGACATCTTCTACTGTTGTCAAAGTGTTTATCAGACAGGTCAGGAGTTAGGTGTGAAGATGCCCATTCTGGAAGCAAATATGAAGGGTCTTTCGATTTAGGAGGTTTTATGATTCAACTCATTGTCAACGCATTTGTTGAAAAAGAGAAGACCGGAGCAGTCGTCGAAGTCTTGTATGGCTAGTAGCGATCACGAAAAAATGAAAGCTAAGTATGAAGAGCTAGTTGCACAATACCCTGAGAACTATTTAGCTATCTATGATCTACCGCTAGATACAGATTTGAATAAACTCAATCATTATCCACCTGTGTGGATTGGGAAAGAAGAGTTTGAGTGAATATTCAATAAAATAATTAGATATGGATTTAAAATTTATTTTTAACAGGAGATCTTATGACACAAAAATTGCTTATAGATTTTGAAGATACGTTGTCGACTATTGAGTTACCATTAGGAGATAACGTTGTATTGTTTGGTGAGAATGGAACTGGTAAAACTCGAGTATTAAAAACTATTAATTCAATTATTGAGTTGTCTAAGGTTAATTCTGATGTAAAATTGAGGAATATACTAAAAGATTTGAATATAAAAAATTTTAAAATCAATAATATTGGGTATGATGAGATATTTCAGGTCAAAGATAAGATAATAAATAAGGAAAATGAAAATTTTATTGATTATTTTAAACAATATAGTGATATCTTTAGATCGTATGTTGAATTAAAGTCAGAGTTTCTTTCCTCTGGATTTGTTTTGGATAATTTTTCTAATTCTGACATACGACAGACCAGATTAGCGCTTGAATATTTTGAGAAAAGTGATTTTCCTAATAATTTCCGTCCAAATTTAATTAGAAGATGGATTCGAGATATGAGTAAGATATCTGTCAGTGAATTACAAGATGAATCCTTAATTACTGTTACTAAAGTAGGTTTGGAGCTTAAAGAATATGAAAGATTTATTTCTCAAATTGTCAATAATTATGTTCACAGTTTTGATGATTTAGAGTACTATAGCGATCCACGACATCTAAAAGCTAAGAAAAGAAGGTTGAGGAGAGAACTAGCTACTTGGTCTTCGATGTTTATTTCAATAAATGAGATAGATTTTGAATTTTTTTTCACAGAAATTAGAAAACAGATTCATGATTTACAATTAGATATTTTTAGTTCTATCTGGGACAAAAATGGTCAGGAGTTAGAAATTATTAATAAGATTAATAAGTTAGATACCAACGTTGAGCACTTTAACAGTGTGATAAAAAGGTATTTTGATTTAAAAATTGTATTAGATAAAAAAGGGGAATTTCATTTTTATAAGTCGGATAATGAACTTCGTATTTCAAAATTTTCATCTGGTGAACGCAATGTAATATTTTTGTTTTTAAAACTAATTTTTACTGATGCTGATATTTATTTAATAGATGAACCGGAGGTTTCTTTATCTTTGTCGTTCCAGAAGCGAATAATCGGAGATATATTTGATGTTGTTGGTGATAAAAAAGTTATAATAGCTACTCATGCGCCATATATATATAAAGATTTTAAAGCTTATAGCGAAGAAAATAAGGTGGTAAAGATAGAAAGATAATGTTAGAGGAAGAATTAGAAGAAGCATTAGAGATATACGATGAGATTAGTGCTGAGATAAGTTATAGGCCGATTTGTTTAGTAGAAGGAAATAATAAATTTTTTTATCAACAAATTAAAGAATTATACTCTTATGATGTACAAGATGGAGGAAATTGCGTTGATATTATAAAAAAAGTTGAAGAAGCAGCTACTAACAACACAATTGGTATTATAGATGGTGATTATCGATTAGGAGAAAATGGGTTTAAGAATATAGTAAAAATAGATTATTATTCAATTGAAAATATTGCACTAGAACGAATTCCAGATTTTAAGATAATAGTCGAAGAATTAAAAAATAAAAGTGGCGACCCTAAAATTGGTATAGAAAATTTACGAAGTCATGATTTGAAGGTACAGTATTTTCCAAAAGAACTAGATAATCGAGATTATTATATTATACTATGTAGACAATATAATAATCCAGATAGAATTGAGTATGTTGAAGATAAAATTCAAGAATTAGATTCTTTAATAAAATATAAGAATTTAAAAGTAGTTGTTGATAGTACTAGCAAATATTTAAAGATGA
Source organism: Streptococcus sp. 959 (assembly GCF_013277075.1). Classification (GTDB taxonomy): domain Bacteria; phylum Bacillota; class Bacilli; order Lactobacillales; family Streptococcaceae; genus Streptococcus; species Streptococcus pseudopneumoniae_C. Next base: position 17,500 of record NZ_VMMF01000020.1, on the reverse strand, counting down.
AACACAATATTAAAATAAAATATATTACCGACTTACATAAATATTTTGACAATAAATCAATTAAGTATATTCTAAATAGTAAGGAGTATCAAAACTTTATTTCTATTGATTGTTCGATAAAGAACTAAAATAAAAGATAGGACGAAATTGAGGTTTTAAACATAGATTACAGCATCTCTTCTGCAAATGATTAGATTTTACTTAGAAGATGTATTCTATAAAAGTTGAACCTAAACTTCCAATCTTTGATAGAATAAAAATAAACACAACAGAAATGAACAAGGACTCCGTATCCTTTAAAACTAAATACGGGCTACGGACTTCCTTAAAATTGAAAATAGAAAAATGAAAACTAGAAAGGAAAGGACACCAGGATCTACTAATTTGAACCTTGATGGAAAGCTTTGAATTTAGATAACCCGCCTTGGACGTAAACATCCTGCGTTGGGTTCCTAAACTTCAGTCGCTTTCTGGTCGTCCTTGGTATCATAAACAATGATCAACCGTTACTCTCGCCCGGAGATGGCGAATATTTGGAGTGAAGAAAATAAATACCGTGCTTGGCTTGAGGTAGAAATCTTGGCTGACGAGGCATGGGCTGAGTTGGGGGAAATCCCTAAGGAAGATGTTGCTTTGATTCGCGAGAAGGCGGACTTTGACATCGACCGTATTTTGGAAATCGAGCAGGAAACTCGCCACGATGTGGTGGCTTTCACGCGTGCGGTTTCTGAAACACTTGGCGAAGAGCGCAAGTGGGTCCACTATGGGTTGACTTCTACCGACGTGGTGGATACTGCTTATGGCTACCTCTACAAGCAGGCCAACGACATCATCCGTCGTGACCTTGAAAACTTCACTAATATCATCGCTGATAAGGCTAAGGAGCACAAGTTCACCATCATGATGGGGCGTACCCACGGTGTGCATGCGGAACCTACAACTTTTGGTCTTAAATTGGCGACTTGGTACAGCGAAATGAAGCGTAACATCGAGCGTTTCGAGCATGCGGCTGCTGGTGTAGAAGCTGGTAAGATTTCTGGTGCGGTTGGAAACTTTGCCAACATCCCACCATTCGTTGAAAAATATGTCTGCGACAAATTGGGTATTCGTGCTCAAGAAATCTCTACACAGGTCCTTCCTCGTGACCTTCACGCTGAGTACTTTGCAGTTCTTGCTAGCATCGCTACTTCAATCGAACGTATGGCAACAGAAATTCGTGGTTTGCAAAAATCAGAACAACGCGAAGTAGAAGAATTCTTTGCTAAAGGGCAAAAAGGGTCTTCAGCAATGCCTCACAAACGCAACCCTATCGGTTCTGAGAACATGACAGGTCTTGCGCGTGTTATCCGTGGTCACATGATTACAGCCTATGAGAACGTCGCTCTCTGGCACGAACGTGATATTTCCCACTCATCAGCTGAGCGTATCATCACACCAGATACAACCATTTTGATTGACTATATGCTCAACCGTTTTGGAAATATCGTCAAGAACTTGACGGTCTTCCCAGAAAATATGGTCCGCAACATGAACTCTACATTTGGTTTGATCTTCAGCCAACGTGCCATGCTTGCTTTGATTGAAAAAGGCATGACGCGTGAGCAAGCTTACGACCTTGTACAACCAAAGACAGCTCAATCTTGGGATAACCAAGTAGACTTTAAACCACTTCTTGAGGCAGATCCAGAGGTGACATCACGCCTGATTCAAGAGGAAATCGACGAGATCTTCAACCCTCTTTACTACACCAAACGAGTGGATGATATCTTTGAACGTCTTGGACTTGGTGATTAATTAAAAAATAAACAGCGAGGTTCACAATCTCGCTGTTTATTTTTTATCCAAAAGACTTAGTCTTCTTTTCTTTTAGTGAGTCCGTAGGCTGCTAGTGTGGTCATGAGTCCTGCGACTACTAGTCCTGCAGAATGGTGACTTCCTGTTTCAGGAAGTTTTTTCTCTGTTGCCACAGGAGCTGGACCTTGAGGAAGAGCTTTGTTTTCCTCAGCAGGAACAGTTGTTGGAGCCGATTCGCCTGGAATCTCTAGTACTGATTTTTCTTCTGCCGCAGGAGTTGGCACACTTGGGATTTCTTGTGCTGGTTTTTCTTCTTTGACAGCTGCTTGTCCGTTTTCATCGCCTACATGTGTTACCAGAGTTCCGACTTCGACTACTTGTGTAACAGCTTCCTGCGCTACGACACTGGTAACCAATGTTCTAACTTCAGTTCCGTCTGCAGCCGTAGTTACAGAATAGAAATGACTTATACGACCGTTTACACCTTCTGTTACGACACGGGATTGTCCTTTAGGCAATTGATCAGTTTCACGAGTGATGGTTGTAAATGGAATTTCTTCCTCTTGGACATCTAGTCTAGGTTTTGCATCACTAGTTGGTGCAAGACCACTTTCATCCCCCTTGTGGGTTACAGGAGCACCAACTTCGACAACTTGGTTCACAGCTTCTTTGGTTACCTGGCTATCAAGAACGGTTTCTGTTGATTTCCCATTTTCTGTAAGAACAGAGATGTAAGAAGTACGTTCACCTAGAACTCCAGCTTTGACAACTTTTTCTTGTCCAGCTGGGAGATTTGGATTGTCTTTCTTGATAACTTCAAACGGGATTTCTTCTGTCTTCACAAGAAGTTCTGGTCGGTTTTCAACGTTAGCAGCTAGTTCATTTTCATCTAGGCTTCCTGAATGCGTTGCAGCTGGTTTGAGGCCTTGAAGAGCAGCCTTGAGCTTACCTACTAGTGCGTCTAGTTCAGCTTGTTTGCTGCGGTTGAGGTTAAGGTTCAGTCCATCTTTTGCTGCCTTAAGGGCTGCTAGGCTTTCTGCGCTGTATCCGTCTAAGTTTGTAGGAATTTTAGCTAATAATTCACGGAGAGCATTGTAATTAGCTCGGAAGTAGTCTTTGTTGTGGTTTGCAAAGGCAGTCATGAGTTCAAAGATTTCCTCTTCCTTGTACTCAGCACTTGGTCTATCTGCCCAGATTGAAAGCATACTACCAACTGTTGGAAGGTCTACTTCAGGATATTTGGTAGAAGCAAGTTGATTGAATGGTGTTTTTCCAGTATTCTCAATAGCTTTTCTGAGGAAACCACCACCATCTTCTGGTTTTTGACCGAGAATGTAGTACCAATCCCCATTTGTATTCAAGAACTTATAGCCCTTGCTTGCGAGGTATTGAGGTGATGCAAGATTGTAGCCCCACCAGCCTTTAGACCAGTAAGAAATCAAGACATCTTTGTCAAACTGAACATCGTCCTTGTCCTCATAGTAGAAGCCATCGTTGAAGGCCATTGGTTGAAGCCCTCTTTCCTTGGCCATAGCAGCTAGGCTGTTAGAATAATCTGCGAACTTGTTATAGAGTCCATACCATTTGAGGTAGTACCAACCTTGGGCGTTGGTCGCATCGTTAGCGTATTCGTCAGTACCATAGTTGAAAATCTTTGATTTATCAGCAAAGTAATCCATGTATTTACCGATAAGGGCTTTGGTAAAGTTAAGGGCTTCTTGATTTTCAAGGTCCATGGTTGTTTTTGAAACTTTATCAAAGTTGGCTTGAGGATTCTTGATGCCAAGTTTTTCCATGGCAACCAGCATGGCATCCATATGTCCAGGACTATTGATAGCTGGAATCAGACCAATACCTTTTTCCTTAGCGTATTGAACAAGCTCTGTCACTTCTGCCTGTGTCAACGCAGTACCGTTTGGATCGTCGTAGTAAGCTTTCGTTCCTTCGATAATAGCTTTTTTAACGTCATCACTAGCATAGGTTTTTCCGTTGGCAGTAATGGTCATATCATCGAGTAGGAAACGAAGACCATCATTTCCTAGAAGGAGATGGGCATCAGAGTAGCCGAGTTCGCTAGCCTTATCTACGATGCGTTTGAGTTGATCTAGAGAGAAGTATTTGCGACCTGCATCGATGGAAATGACTTTATTCTTATTAAGTTTTTCAAGTTCGCGTTTAGCATCTTCTTCTTTTTGAGCTTCTGGGGTGAAGATTAGCTGACTAATAGCTTCTTGAAGTTTTGCGATCGCTTGATCAATCGTGTCTTGTTGAGCACGGCTGAGGTTGCTATCGAGGGAACGGATGGCTTTTTCAGCTTCTTTGACAGCAGTAACGCTTTCTGTTGTGTAGCGCTTGAGATCTGCTGGAATTTCTTTCAGTGCTTGTTCAGCAGACTGGTAGTCTGCTGCGAAGTATTCAGCGTTGGCATTTGCAAAATGACGCATGAGTTTGAAGAGGCGAGATGGGGAATAACGTGCAGATGGTGTATCAGCCCAAGCGGCTACCATACCACCGATGAATGGAACATCAGCTCCTTCTGTTTTTGGAACAGACGTGATTGGTGTATTTTTAATACCATTGAGCCCCTGATCGAGATTGTACCAACCTTGGCCGTCAGCATTTCGTCCGAGGACGTAGTACCAAGCATCGTTGGTATTAAGGATTTGGTGGCCCTTTTCAGCCAGTAGTTTAGAAGAAGCAACATCGTAGCCACCCCAACCACCAGTCCACATGGAAACGATGATGTCTTTGTCAAAACTACCAAAGCTTGTATCGCTATTGTAGTAGATACCATCGTTAAAGGCCATTGGTTTAAGACCGTGTGATTTTACAATACGAGCAATGTCATTGGCGTAAGAGATGAATTTCTCATATCCTTTTTCAGGGTAACCTTCATTTGGATAATATTTATCCGCTTGAAGCACGCTCCAACCTTTAGCATTTGTTGCATCATTAGCATATTCATCTAGTCCAATATTGAAGATTTCAGACTTATTAGAGAAGTAGTTAGCGTATTTGTCAATCAGAGTTTTAGTAAAATCGACTGCTTGTTTATTATTTAAGTCAACAGTTCGTTCAGATTTTTTACCAAAATAATCGAAGTTAGGATTTTCAATACCCAGTTCTTTCATGGCATTGAGAATGGCATCCATATGTCCAGGACTATTGACAGTTGGAATCACTCCAATACCTTTGTCTTTGGCATAATTGATCAAATCTGTCATCTGACTTTCAGTGAGATGGTTACCATTTGGATCATTGTAATAAGAGTTTGTTCCATGTTCAATAGCACGTTTGACATCATCACTTGAGTAGGTTTTATCGCCCACTTTCATAGACATATCATCCAACATGAAACGGAGTCCATCGTTACCTACTAAGAGATGGAGGTCTGTATAACCATATTCTTTGGCCTTATCGATAATTTCTTTGAGCTGCTCAGGTGAGAAATATTTACGTCCAGCGTCAATTGAAACAATTTTTCGTTTAGCTAATTTTTCATTTTGAGTTGTAGCGCGTTCCTTTCCTGCCTCTGTTGTTGGTTTATCAGCCTCTGCTTTCGTTTTATCTTTTTTATCATTTTTGTCAACTTCTGACTTATCAGTCTTAACTATGTTAGACTCTTTGGAATCAGCCTCTTCTAGCTCTTCCTTTTTAGGAGTAACTTCCTCTGACTTTTTATCAGAAATTTCTTTTTCAGCAGTAGCAGAAGTTAGCACTTTTTCTTTATCACTAGGAGTAAAGCCTTCTTCCTCTTGTGATTTTTCTTCTGTTTTTGAAAGACTAGCTACCTTATCAGTAGATGGAGTTTCTGCTTCTACAGTTTTTGGGGCTTCTGGTTGAAGCTCGGTTTTAGGTGTTTCCTCTGTCCGATTTTCGGATGCTTGAGGGGAATCGGAAACCGTATGGATGGATGGTTGGTTTTCCGTAGTCGGAGTTATTCCATCGGCTGCAACAGCTTGTGCTTGGAAAGCAAATCCAATTAGAACAGAAGCTGCTCCTACAGCATATTTACGAATGGAAAAACGCTGTTGTTTTTCATGTTTCATTGCAAAACCTCCTGATTGCATTTTAATATTGATAACGTTTACACAATTCAACAATTTTATTTTATTTGTTACGTTAACAGGAGTCAAGTAGGATTACTTTAAAACTATAATAAGTATAAAAACTAATAAAAATTAAGCATACAATTCTATTTATTAACATATCTATAGGTAGTGTAATTCGATCTTATTTCTATAAAATATTCTACAAAATATAGAAGGTCATACAAAAAGTAAGCGCTTTCTTTTTATTGTGGTATAATATGTATAGAAAAAGCCTAAGCGGTGCTCAGGCTTTCTTCTTAGTGATCACGGTCACATGAAATGAATTTGATTTTGTAATAATCCGCTCGTTTATAAGTTTCGCTGTAAGCGAGAACTTGACCAGTAGACTCTAGCTTAGTAGTCTTGGTTTGTAAAACGGTTGGGAATTGCTCATCGACTCCGAGGACCGAAGCCGCATGTTCTGGAGTTGGAAATGCTATTTCATTGATTTCTTCAAAATGTTCATCATTCATGTGAATGTGGTAATCTGATTTGAAACGGTTATAGATAGAACTATAATATTCAAGATTTGGATAATTTGCGTTGATGTATTGTTCTGGGATATATGATGTGTGGTAGATGTATGCGACACCATTTGTTTCGCGGACACGTTCAATCTTGTAGTAGAACTGATCACCACGTAATCCAAGTTTTTCCAAGTAGTTTAGTTTATTTCCGCGTTCAATAGAAAGGACGGTCACCTTATCATCTTTAGTTTCAAAAACTTCTACATCTGAAAACTCTACGAGTTTGTGTTTGCGTGCGCGTGAAACGAATGTACCCTTTCCTTGTTGGCGGACAATATAACCATCTTTGGCAAGGTCGTTTAAGGCACGGACAACTGTGATAGAACTAACATCATACATTGCAATCAATTCAGCTTCAGTGTAAAATTTATCTCCACTTGCAAATTGCCCAGAGATGATTTTGTTCTTTAATTCATCTTTTATATATTGATACTTTGGAATTGCCATAATTTCACCTCGATTTTCCTTCTCCGTTAAAGATTTTACCATAAAACTGGAAAGAATGGTAGTCTTTTGAATAAAAAAATTAGAATAATAGGCTATAAGGTTAATTTACATAGGAATAAATAGAAAAACATACATTTTTATACATGGTACTAAAATGTTGTTATGATTATAGATTACAAGATTTTTATAAGTTTTTTGTGTAAAAGTTGGTGAAAAATGAAAAAAATTGTGAAAAGCTATTGACAAATGTGGTATATTGAGTTATATTCAATATATCAACAAATGAAAGCGAAATTTTTAATTGTCAGAAGGTAGTAAAATGACACGATTTGAGATTAGGGACGATTTCTATTTAGATGGGGAATCGTTCAAGATTTTGTCCGGCGCCATTCATTATTTTAGGATTCCTCCAGAAGATTGGTATCATTCGCTCTATAACTTGAAAGCCCTTGGTTTTAATACGGTAGAGACTTATGTAGCTTGGAATTTACATGAGCCTCGTGAGAGTGAGTTTCACTTTGAAGGAGCTCTGGATTTGGAGCGATTTCTACAGATAGCACAAGATTTGGGTCTCTATGCTATCGTTCGTCCGTCTCCCTTTATCTGTGCGGAATGGGAATTCGGTGGTTTACCGGCTTGGCTCTTAACCAAAGATATGAGAATCCGCTCATCTGACCCAGCCTATATTGGAGCTGTGGGTCGCTATTATGACCAACTCTTGTCACGATTGGTTCCACATTTATTGGACAATGGTGGGAATATCCTCATGATGCAGGTTGAAAATGAGTATGGTTCTTACGGAGAGGATAAGGCTTATCTGAGAGCGATTCGACAGTTGATGGAAGAGCGTGGCGTAACCTGTCCCCTCTTTACGTCAGATGGTCCTTGGAGAGCTACTCTGAAAGCGGGAACCTTAATCGAAGATGACCTCTTTGTAACAGGCAACTTTGGCTCTAAGGCCCCTTACAACTTTTCACAGATGCAGGATTTCTTTGATGAATATGGCAAGAAATGGCCACTCATGTGTATGGAGTTCTGGGATGGCTGGTTCAATCGTTGGAAAGAACCGATTATCACACGGGATCCAAAAGAATTGGCAGATGCAGTTCGAGAAGTTTTGGAGCAAGGTTCCATCAATCTCTACATGTTCCATGGCGGTACAAACTTTGGCTTCATGAATGGTTGCTCGGCTCGAGGAACTTTGGATCTGCCACAAGTTACATCTTATGATTACGATGCCCTTCTGGATGAAGAAGGAAATCCAACTGCTAAATATCTGGCAGTCAAGAAGATGATGGCGACACATTTCCCAGAGTATCCGCAGTTGGAACCACTCTATAAGGAAAGCATGAAAGTGGACGCTATTCCACTTGCTGAAAAAGTTTCCTTGTTTGAAACCTTAGATAGCTTGTCTAGTCCAGTAGAAAGTCTCTATCCTCAAAAGATGGAGGAGCTAGGACAAAGTTATGGCTATCTTCTCTATCGCACTGAGGCAAGTTGGGATGCAGAAGAAGAAAGACTTCGTATCATTGATGGTCGAGATAGGGCCCAGCTTTATGTCGATGGTCAGTGGATTGAAACCCAATATCAGACAGAGATTGGGGAAGATATTTTTTATCAAGGTAAAAAGAAAGCGCTGTCTAGATTGGATATCTTGATAGAAAATATGGGGCGTGTCAACTATGGTCACAAGTTCTTAGCTGATACGCAGCGTAAAGGAATCCGAACAGGTGTCTGCAAGGATTTACACTTCTTACTAAACTGGAAACACTATCCACTACCACTGGATAATCCTGAGAAAATTGATTTTTCAAAAGGATGGACAGAAGGACAACCAGCCTTTTACGCTTATGACTTTACAGTCGAGGAGCCGAAAGATACTTACCTAGACTTGTCTGAGTTTGGTAAGGGGGTTGCCTTTGTCAATGGGCAGCATCTAGGACGTTTTTGGAACGTTGGCCCAACACTCTCGCTTTATATTCCGCATAGCTATCTCAAGGAAGGTGCCAACCGCATCATTATCTTTGAAACAGAAGGTGAATATAAAGAAGAAATTTATTTAACTCGTAAACCTACACTAAAACATATAAAGGGGGAAAACTTATGACAATTGTAGGATGCCGTATCGATGGACGTTTGATCCACGGACAAGTAGCCAATCTATGGGCTGGAAAACTAAATGTTTCACGTATTATGGTTGTGGACGACGAAGTTGTCAACAACGACGTTGAAAAGAGTGGTTTGAAACTAGCGACACCACCAGGTGTGAAATTGAGTATTTTGCCAATTGAAAAAGCGGCAGCCAATATTCTTGCTGGTAAATACGATAGCCAACGTCTCTTTATCGTTGCTCGTAAACCAGACCGTTTCCTTGGTTTGGTAGAAGCAGGTGTACCACTTGAAACCCTTAATGTTGGGAATATGTCTCAAACACCAGAAACTCGCGCCATCACACGTTCTATCAACGTAGTGGACAAGGATGTGGAAGATTTCCACAAACTGGCAGAAAAAGGTGTTAAACTTACTGCTCAAATGGTTCCAAATGATCCAGTTTCAGACTTTTTGAGCTTATTAAAATAGGAAAAAATTTTTAGGAGGTCATTGTTATGATACAATGGTGGCAAATTTTACTTCTCACTTTGTACTCAGCTTATCAAATCTGTGATGAGTTGACGATCGTTTCATCTGCAGGTTCCCCTGTATTTGCTGGTTTCATTACTGGTTTAATCATGGGAGATGTGACTACTGGTCTGCTTATCGGTGGTAACTTGCAACTGTTCGTTCTTGGGGTTGGTACCTTCGGTGGTGCTTCTCGTATCGACGCAACTTCTGGTGCGGTTCTTGCGACAGCCTTCTCTGTTTCACAAGGAATTGATACAGCACTTGCAATTACAACAATCGCTGTGCCAGTAGCAGCTCTCTTGACATACTTCGACGTTCTTGGTCGTATGACAACTACTTTCTTCGCTCACCGTGTGGATGCTGCAATCGAACGCTTTGACTATAAAGGTATTGAACGCAACTACCTACTTGGTGCGATTCCTTGGGCTTTATCTCGTGCCCTTCCAGTCTTCTTTGCCCTTGCTTTTGGTGGTGAATTTGTACAACACGTAGTAGACTTCGTTACAAAATACCAATGGGTTGCAGATGGCTTGACACTCGCAGGACGTATGCTTCCAGGTCTTGGATTTGCAATCTTGCTTCGTTATCTTCCAGTTAAACGTAACCTTCACTACCTTGCTATGGGATTCGGTTTGACAGCTATGTTGACTGTTCTTTACTCATATGTAACAGGTCTTGGTGGCGCTGTTGCTGGTATCGTAGGCACTCTACCGAAAGATGTTGCTGAAAAAATTGGTTTCGTGAACAACTTCAAAGGATTGTCTATGATTGGTATTTCTATCGTAGGTATCTTCCTTGCAGTGCTTCACTTCAAAAATAGCCAAAAAGTAGCTGTAGCAGCACCTTCTACACCATCAGAAAGTGGGGAAATCGAAGATGACGAATTCTAATTACAAACTTACAAAAGAAGATTTTAATCAAATCAATAAACGTAGCTTGTTTACTTTCCAATTAGGTTGGAACTACGAACGTATGCAAGCTTCTGGTTACCTGTACATGATCTTGCCTCAATTGCGTAAAATGTATGGGGATGGAACTCCTGAATTGAAAGAAATGATGAAAGTTCATACTCAATTCTTCAATACTTCACCATTCTTCCATACCATTATCGCTGGTTTTGACCTTGCCATGGAAGAAAAAGATGGTGTAGGTTCAAAAGATGCCGTTAACGGTATCAAGACAGGTTTGATGGGACCATTTGCTCCTCTTGGAGATACAATCTTTGGTTCGCTTGTACCTGCTATCATGGGATCTATCGCAGCAACTATGGCTATCGCTGGCCAACCTTGGGGTATCTTCCTTTGGATTGCAGTTGCAGTAGTGTATGACATCTTCCGTTGGAAACAGTTAGAATTTGCCTACAAAGAAGGGGTTAACCTTATCAACAACATGCAAAGTACATTGACAGCTTTGATTGACGCTGCATCTGTACTTGGTGTCTTCATGATGGGTGCTCTTGTAGCCACAATGATCAACTTTGAAATTTCTTATAAATTGCCAATCGGTGAAAAGATGATTGATTTCCAAGACATCTTGAACCAAATCTTCCCACGTTTGCTTCCAGCAATCTTTACTGCCTTTATCTTCTGGTTGCTTGGTAAGAAAGGTATGACCTCTACTAAAGCTATCGGTATCATTATCGTTCTTGCAGTAGGTCTTTCTGCCCTTGGTCACTTTGCATTTGGAATGGGACCTAAATAAGTTTTATGGTAAAATCATTAATTTTGGTCAGCCATGGTCGCTTCTGTGAGGAGCTTAAAGGCAGCACTGAAATGATTATGGGTCCACAAGACAATATTCATACAGTAGCTCTTCTTCCAGAAGATGGCCCAGAAGAATTTACTGCAAAATTTGAAGCTGCTATTGAAGGATTGGATGATTTCCTAGTCTTTGCGGATCTTCTCGGTGGAACACCATGTAACGTGGTCAGTCGTTTGATTATGGAAGGTCGCGACATTGAACTCTACGCAGGGATGAATCTGCCAATGGTGATTGAATTTATCAATGCGAGCCTTACAGGTGCAGATGCGGACTATAAGAACCGTGCTGCAGAAAGCATTGTGAAAGTTAATGACCTGTTAGCGAGCTTCGATGATGACGAAGATGAATAATACTCTTCGAAAATCTCTTTAAACCAGGCTAGTATAGCCTTGCCGTAGGTATGTGTTACTGACTTCGTCAGTTCTATCTGCAACCTCAAAGCAGTGCTTTGAGCAACCTGCGGCTAGTTTCCTAGTTTGCTCTTTGATTTTCATTGAGTATACGATGTGACAACGTGAAAATCGTTAGAGCATTTTATATAGAATATACATGGGAATGGGGCTTACTCCCATTCCCATATTTAATAGAAAAAGAGGAACTCAATGCTACATTATACAAAAGAAGACTTGCTCGAATTGGGTGCAGAAATCACTACACGTGAAATCTACCAACAGCCTGATGTATGGAAAGAAGCTTTTGAATCTTATCAAGAACAACGTGAAGAAATTGCAGCCTTTCTACAAGGGATTGCTGATAAACATGATTATATCAAGGTTATCTTGACAGGTGCGGGGACTTCTGCTTATGTGGGAGACACCTTGCTACCTTACTTTAAGGAAGTCTATGACGAACGCAAATGGAATTTCAATGCTATTGCGACCACAGATATCGTTGCCAATCCAGAAACTTATTTGAAAAAAGATGTGGCAACTGTACTTGTGTCTTTTGCTCGTAGTGGGAACTCACCTGAAAGTGTGGCGACTGTTGATTTGGCCAAAGCCTTGGTGGATGAGCTTTATCAGGTGACTATTACTTGTGCAGCGGACGGTGAGTTGGCTCTTCAAGCTCATGGAGATGACCGCAATCTCTTGCTTTTGCAACCAGCTGCTTCTAATGACGCTGGATTTGCTATGACTTCTAGCTTTACGTCTATGATGTTGACAGCTCTCTTGGTCTTTGATCCTACAGAATTTGCTGTTAAAGCTGAACGTTTTGAAGTTGTATCTAGTCTTGCCCGTAAAATTCTAGAAAATGCAGAAGATGTCAAAGAACTTGTTGACCTAGACTTTAACCGTGTCATTTATCTAGGCGCTGGTCCTTTCTTTGGACTTGCTCATGAAGCTCAGCTCAAAATTTTGGAACTGACTGCTGGTCAAGTTGCGACTATGTATGAAAGCCCAGTCGGATTCCGTCACGGTCCAAAATCTCTTATCAACGAAGATACAGTTGTTTTGGTCTTTGGTACAACAACAGACTACACTCGCAAGTACGACTTGGATTTGGTTCGTGAAGTTGCTGGTGACCAGATTGCTCGTCGTGTTGTGCTTTTGAGTGATCAAGCCTTTGGTCTTGAAAATGTCAAAGAAGTGGCCCTTGGCTGTGGCGGTGTCTTGAATGATATTTACCGTGTCTTCCCTTACATCGTTTATGCCCAACTCTTTGCCCTATTGACTTCACTTAAGGTAGAAAATAAACCAGATACACCGTCTCCTACAGGAACAGTAAACCGTGTGGTACAAGGTGTGATTATCCACGAATATCAAAAGTAAGGAAATGTTTATGAATTCTTGACAAGAGAATTTGTAATACTCAATGAAAATCAAAGAGCAAACTAGGAAGCTAGCCGCAGGCTGTACTTGAGTACGGCAAGGCGAAGCTGACGTGGTTTGAATTTGATTTTCGAAGAGTATAAATCATCAGATAAACCATAGATTGTCAGTAGGCTTTCTATGGTTTGTTTGCTTGAGAGAAATAGTAAAAGGAGAACAGAATGAAAGCATACACAGAGCGTGTATTTGGAAATGTTGAGGGCAAGGATGTCTTGGCCTATCGCTTTGAGACTGAGGCAGGTTATCAGCTTGAGGTCATGACTTATGGTGCGACCATCTTGCGCTATGTTACACCTGACAAGGCTGGAAATTTTGCCAACGTTATCTTGGGATTTGATGACTTTGATAGCTATGTAGGCAATAGTCCTAAACATGGGGCTAGCGTAGGTCCTGTAGCAGGACGTATTGCAGGTGCGACCTTTGAACTCAATGGCCAGACCTATGACCTTGAAGTCAACAATGCTAGCAACTGTAACCACAGTGGCTCAACAGGTTGGGATTCAAGCTTGTTTGAACTAGTTGAAGTGAGCGATCATGGCTTGACCCTCTATACAGAGCGCACAGATGGGACAGGAGGGTTCCCTGGTAACCTCAAGATCTGGATCGATTACCACTTAGAAGAAACTGGTGCCTACGAAATCAGCTATAAAGTAACAACTGATCAGGATACGCTGGTCAATCCAACCAACCACAGCTATTTCAACTTGTCTGGTGATTTCACGCAGACAATTGACCGTCATGTCTTCCAACTAAATACAGAGGGCATTTACCCAATCGCTCCCGACGGTGTTCCTGCCAAAACTCCAGACGCCAATCGTGATGTGATTAAACACATCTACAATGGTGCCTTGTTGAAGGATATCTTTACAGAGGAAGATGAGCAAATCCAGCTGGTATCTGGTTTGGATCATCCATTTGCCCTCCCTGCAGGTCATGACAATGCTGGATTCCTTTATGACCAAAATTCAGGTCGCTTCCTACTTTTCAAGACAGAAGCTCCTTGCTTTGTAGTCTACACAGCAAACTTTGTGGATGAAAGTGTCATCATAGGAGGTCAGCCAATGCTACAGCACAATGGGATTGCTCTTGAAGCGCAAGCTTTACCAGATGCCATTCACAGTGACCTCAAAGACCAAGTCATTCTTAAAGCCGGTCAAACCTTCACTAGTAAGACACGTTATGAGCTTGTTGTGAAATAAAGGATGAAGATTCTACTTTTCGGGGTGAGTTTTATTTACCTCATGACATTGGTAGAAACGGGCAAAGAATAGGAAAATATGATATAATTTAATATCGAAAATACCTGTCCTATCTAAAGGATAAAAGGAGAAAAAGATGAAGAAAATTGTATTTGCTAGTGCCTTGGCTTTGACCTTGGCAGGAGCAGTTTTGACAACTGATGTTTTTGCGAATGACAGATTGGTGGCAACACAATCTATTAATGGTAAAAATGAAAATGTATTGACCTCAGAGGTGCTAAAACCTTCTAGTGGTAACGTTTTGGTTGGAATCAAGGGAGAATTTTTAACTCCAAATAAACAATCTATTTTGGACGTGATTAATAAGATTCGTAAGGAAGCAGCTGATGAAGGTTTGGTAGATAAGTATGTCCCTATTAAATGGTCTACTGATCTTGAGAAAACTGCTTTTGTACGAGCTACTGAGGTGTCAGTAGCTTTAAAACCTGAGCGTCTTTCTACAAAAGAAATCTGGACTGCTTTTCCATCTAGTAATAGTATAAGAGGAGAAGCTTTAGATGTGAACTATGAAGGTTTTCTAAAAGCAATTGAAAACTGGCATGCTGAGAAGGCGAATTATGTAGCGAAAAAGAAGGGTGGGACCTCTAAAGAATTTACAGGTTATTATGAGGTGTTGATCAATTCTAAATTTACCTATGTGGGTCTCGCAGCCTTTAAAAACGCAGCTAGCTCTCAGCAAGTAGCGACGATTTCTTTAGCTTTAGGTGATGATGCTTCTTCAGAGGAATTGGCTGGTGGATATGGTTCTGCTATTCAGTATACAGAAGTGACTGCCTCAAACCTTTCAACCGTTAAAAGTAAAGCTACAGTTGTAGAAAAATCGTTGAAAGATTTTAGAACATCTACATCTAGTCAGTCTGGCTGGGTACAATCTAATGGGAAATGGTATTTTTATGAATCTGGTGATGTGAAGACAGGCTGGGTGAAAACGGGTGGCAAATGGTACTACTTGAATGATTTAGGTGTCATGCAGACTGGATTTGTAGAAGTTGATGGTGCATGGTATTTCCTTGATAGTTCAGGCGCGATGTTTACAGGCTGGGGAACAGATGGTAGTAGATGGTTCTACTTTGATGGCTCAGGAGCTATGAAGACAGGCTGGTACAAGGAAAATGGTACTTGGTATTATCTTGATCAATCAGGTGTCATGAAGACAGGTTGGTTTAAAGTAGGCAAGCACTGGTACTATGCATATGGTTCAGGAGCTCTAGCAGTCAGCACAACAACACCAGATGGTTACCGTGTAAATGGTAATGGTGAATGGGTGAACTAGGCTGAAAATAGCAAGTCATAGGTAAAGTATTCATCTTACTTAGCAAAAAGAGTAAACGATAAGAAAGAGGTTGATGACGAACATTGACCTCTTTTGGTTTATAAAGATTGGATTCTTTGTCGCTTCAATTTCAGACTTTTCTATTATGAGCTAATATTTTATAGTATATTAAGAGTATAATCGGTAATCTAATTAAAAAATACTGTAATTAGTTTGAAACTCCTCACTTATTTGTCTAGATTTTGTTTCCGTTTTCTATTGTTGCAGTTCACTGTATTCTTCTATAAAATTGCAGTATATTTTTAAGTATATTTCAATAGAAATTTCTATCGATTTATTGTATAATGATAAGCAATTATTGAAAAGTACTCAGAAAATTCAATACTATATTATTCTTGTGTTTATACTTTTATGCTACAAAATACAGGTTGATATAAAGAGTATAGAAAAGTGAGGTTAATATGAGCCGAAAAAATATTGGTGAGAAACGCCAGAGTTTCTCGATGAGAAAGTTGTCAGTGGGATTGGTATCAGTTACTGTAGCTAGTTTCTTTTTGATGAGTCAAGGGATTCAATCGGTATCAGCCGATCATATGGAAAGTCCAATTCATTATAAGTATATGACTGAGGGTGAATTGACAGACGAGGAAAAATCCTTGCTGGTAGAGGCCCTTCCACAACTGGCTGAAGAATCAGATGATACTTATTACTTGGTTTATAGACCTCAGCAGTTTTTACCGAATACAGGTTTTAACCCAACTGTTGGTACTTTCCTTTTTACTGCAGGCTTGAGCTTGTTAGTTTTATTGGTTTCTAAAAGGGAAAATGGGAAGAAACGACTTGTTCATTTTCTGCTGTTAACTAGCATGGGAGTTCAATTGTTGCCGGCCAGTGCTTTTGGATTGACCAGCCAAATTTTATCTGCCTATAATAGTCAATTTGCTATCGGAGTCGGGGAACATTTGCCAGAGCCTCTGAAAATCGAAGGTTATCAATACATTGGTTATATCAAGACTAAGAAACAGGATAATGCAGGGATTTCAAGGACAGTCGATGGGAAATACTCTGCTCAAAAAGATAATCAACCAGACTCTACAAAAACATCGGATGTAGTTCATTCAGCTGATTTAGAATGGAACAAAGGGCAGGGGAAGCTTAGTTTACAAGGTGAAGCATCAGGGGATGATAGACTTTCAGAAAAATCTTCGATAGCAGCAGAAAATCTATCTTCTAATGATTCACTCGCAAGTCAAGTTGAGCAGAATCCGGGTTACAAAGGAGAATCTGTAGTTCGACCAACATTGCCAGAACAAGAAAATCCTGTGTCTGCTACAACGGTGCAGAGTGCGGAAGAGGAAGTATTGGCGATGACAAACGATCGACCAGAATATAAACTTCCATTGGAAGCCAAAGGCACGCAAGAACCAGGTCATGAGGGCGAAGCCGCAGTCCGAGAAGAGACTCCAGAATACACTAAGCCGGTAGCGACAAAAGGCACGCAAGAGTCAGGTCATGAGGGCGTAGCAGTAGTCCGCGAAGAATCTCCNNCAACGAAAGGCACGCAAGAGCCCGGTCACGAAGGTGAAGCGACAGTCCGCGAAGAAACACCAGAGTATACTAAACCACTCGAAACTAAAGGTACGCAAGAACTAGGTCATGAAGGCGAAGCGGTAGTGCAACCGGAGTTACCAGAGTATAAAGTTTCAGAAGAGAAAAAAGGCACACAAGAGCCCGGTCACGAAGGTGAAGCGGCAGTGCAACCGGAGTTGCCAGAGTATAAAGTTTCAGAAGAGAAAAAAGGCACACAAGAGCCCGGTCACGAAGGTGAAGAGGCAGTGCAACCGGAGTTGCCAGAGTACACTGACCCAGTAGCGACAAAAGGCACGCAAGAACCGGG